>CAZXTV010000001.1:0-23381 GCA_964643705.1 uncultured Arenimonas sp.
CCGGTGCCGCGCTGGCCTTCAAGCTGCGCGGCGAGCCGCGCGTGGCGGTCACCTGCGTCGGCGACGGCGGCAGCTCCAAGACCGACACCTACGCGGCCATCAATTCGGCCGGCGCCTACTCCCTGCCCTTCGTGCTGTGCATCATCAACAACGGCTGGGCGATCTCGGTGCCGCGCAAGGCCCAGACCGGCGCCAAGACCCTGGCCCAGAAAGGCATCGCCGGCGGGCTGGACTGCGTGCAGGTGGACGGCAACGACATCATCGCCGTGCGCGCCGCCATGGACCACGCGCTCAAGCGCGCCCGCAACGGCCACGGCGGCAGCGTGCTGGAACTGGTCACCTACCGCCTGTCCGACCACACCACCGCCGACGACGCCCGCCGCTACCGCGACGACGCCGAGGTCAAGGCCGCCTGGGAACGCGAGCCGATGTCGCGCCTGCGCACCTTCCTGATTTCCGAAGGCGTCTGGAGCGAGGCCGAAGAAGCCGCGTGGAAGGAAGAATGCGGCAAGCAGGTGGACGTGGAGGTCAACGCCTACCTGGAAACCAAGGTGCAGCCGGTGGAAGCGATGTTCGATTACCTGTACGCCGAACTGCCGGCCGACCTGGAAGCCCAGCGTGCCGACGCGATCAAGTGGGAGGGCCGCTGAGATGGCCGCCATCACGCTTATCGAAGCCATCACGCAGGCACTGGCCTGGGAAATGAAAGCCGACGACACCGTGCTGGTGATCGGCGAGGACGTGGGCGTCAACGGCGGCGTCTTCCGCGCCACCGCCGGCCTGCAGCAGACCTTCGGCGACCAGCGCGTCATCGATACGCCGCTGGACGAAACCACCATCGCCGGCCTCACCGTCGGCCTGGCCTCGCAGGGCATGAAGCCCGTCGCCGAGGCGCAGTTCGACGGCTTCATGTACCCGATGGTGGACCACATCGTCTGCCACGCCGCGCGCTTCCGCTACCGCACCCGCGGCCGGCTGACCTGCCCGATGGTGCTGCGCGTGCCCTGGGGCGGCGGCATCCGCGCGCCCGAGCACCACAGCGAGGCCAACGAGTCGATCTTCACCAACGTGCCGGGACTGCGCGTGGTGATGCCCAGTTCGCCGCAGCGCGCCTACGGCCTGCTGCTGGCGGCGATCCGCGACCCGGATCCGGTCATCTTCATGGAACCCAAGCGAATCTATCGCCAGTACAAGGAAGACGTGCCCGACGACGGCGAGGCGCTGCCGCTGGACGTGTGCTTCCAGCTGCGCGACGGCGACGACCTCACGCTCGTCACCTGGGGCGCGCAGGTGAAGGAAACCCTGGAAGCCGCCGACGAGCTGGCCAAGCAGGGCATCAGCGCCGAAGTAATCGACGTGGCCACGCTCAAGCCGCTGGACTTCGACACCATCCGCGAGTCGGTGGCCAAGACCGGCCGCTGCGTCATCGTGCACGAGGCGCCCAAGACCGCGGGTTTCGGCGCCGAGATCGCGGCGCGCCTGGCCGAGGAATCCATGTACGACCTGCTGGCCCCGGTCGAGCGCGTCACCGGCTATGACACCCATATCCCCCTGTTCCGCCTCGAAATGAAGTACCTGCCGAGCGTGGAAAAGATCGTTGCCGCCGCCAAGCGTACGCTGGCGGCCGGCTGAGGAAACACCCATGAGCGACAAGAAGCTGTTCAAGCTGCCCGACCTGGGCGAAGGCCTTCCCGACGCCGAGATCGTCGAGTGGCTGGTCAAGGAAGGCGACGTCATCAGGCTCGACGAGCCGCTGGTGTCGATGGAAACCGCCAAGGCCGTGGTCGAGGTGCCCTCGCCCTACTCGGGCAAGGTGACCCGCCTGGCCGGCAAGGCCGGCGATGTCATCGAAACCGGCAGCTGGCTGGTCGAGATCGAACTCGACCCGTCCCTGCCCCAGCGCGCCGAGGCCCAGGACACCGGTCATTCGCATGGCCACAAGGGCGCCGGCAACACGGTGGCGAACGAAGAATCCCGCGACGATGGCGACGACCTCACGGTGATCGCCTCCGATACCGGCGGCGAGATCCGCGAGGAGCCCGAAGAAGAGTCCAGCGAAGAATCGGGCGACGCCGGCACCGTGGTGGGCGCCATGCAGAGCTCCAACGCCGTGCGCAGCGAACAGGCCGTGGCCGTGGGCGGCGCGCGCGCCATGCCGGCCGTGCGGGCGCTGGCCCGTAAGCTCAAGGTCGACCTGTCGCGCGTGAAGGCGACCGGCACCGACGGCGTGGTGACGGCGGCGGACGTGAAGAAGGCGGCGGCCGATGGCAGTGCACCGGCGGGTGCCTCCGGCCGCACGAACACTCTCCCTCCCCCGCCTGCGGGGGAGGGCCGGGGTGGGGGCAGCACGAAGTCGGCTGCGACCCCCTCCCAGCCTCCCCCCGCAAGCGGGGGGAGGGGCCAAAGCGCGGCCCTGGACGCCGACGAACCCATCCGCGGCGTTCGCCGCAACATGCTGCGCACCATGTCCCAGGCCCATGCCGAGGTCGTGCCCACTTCGCTGATGGACGACGCCGACATCAACGCCTGGGCACCGGGCGAGGACATCATGGCGCGCATGATCCGCGCCATCGCCGTGGCCTCGGAAGCCGAGCCGGCGATGAACGCCTGGCTCAATGCGAAGGAAGGCACCCTGCGCCGGCACGCCCGCGTGGACGTGGGCATCGCGGTCGATTCGCCGGAAGGCCTGTTCGTGGCCAACCTGCGCAACGCCGAGCGACTCGAGCCCTACCAGGTGCGCCAGGCCATCAACCGCATCCGCGACGGCGTCAAGAACCGTTCGCTGCCGCCGGAAGAACTGCGCGACTACACCATCATGCTGTCGAACTTCGGCGTCTTCGCCGGCAAGTACGCCACGCCCGTGGTGGTGCCGCCCTGCGTGGCCATCATCGGCGCCGGCCGCCTGCACCACGCCGTGGTGCCGGTGCTGGGCGGGCTGGAAACGCACCGGATCATGCCGCTCTCGCTCACCTTCGACCACCGCGCCGCCACCGGCGGCGAGGCCGCGCGTTTCCTGCGCGCCCTGATCGACGACCTGCAGAAGGCACGCTGACGGCCAGGGTCGCCTAGTCCTGCGCGACCTCGATCCGGTCGCGTCCGCGCCGCTTGGCCTGGTACAGGGCCTGGTCGGCGCGTTCGAACACGGCGTCGGTGGTGTCGCGGCCAGCCTGGCCGGTGGCGATGCCTGCCGACAGCGTCACCGGCACGGGCAGGTCCGGATGCCGCGCCACGGTCTCGCGGATGCGCTCGACCACGGTGACCGCGCCGTCCGGGGGCGTGCCCGGCATCAGCACCAGGAATTCTTCGCCGCCGTAGCGCACGGCGACGTCGCCGCCGCGCACGGCCAGCAGTATCTGCTCGCCCACCAGGCGCAGCACGTCGTCGCCGGTCGCGTGGCCGTGGCCGTCGTTGATGCGCTTGAAATGGTCGATGTCCAGCAGGGCCACCGTGAACTGGCCACCGCCGGCCCAGAAGCCACCCACCGTCGCCTGTTCCAGGCCACCGCGATTGAGCAGTCCGGTCAGCGAATCGCGCCGGGCTTCTTCGGCCAGCTGGGTGTTGCGCGCCTCGAGGGAGCGCTGGTAGTCCTGCAATTCGCGCGTGGCCAGCTCGCGTTCGGCAAGCAGGCGCTGGGCCTCGAGCTCGCGCTGGCGCAGTTCCAGCAGCGACACCGCCGTGCGTGCCAGCGCCCGCAGCGCCTCGACCTGTTCGAGGCTGATTTCCCGCGGCACCACGTCCACGACACAGACCGTGCCCAGGGCGTAACCGTCGCGGGTGACCATCGGCGCCCCGGCGTAGAAGCGCAGGTGGTCGTCGCCGGTCACCTGCGGGTAGCTGCGGAATACGGGATGCCGGGAGGCGTCATTGACGATGGTCACTTCGTCGGGCCGCCGGATCGCGATGTCGCAGAAGGCGATGCTGCGATCGGTTTCCTCGCCTTCGATGCCGTGGCTGGCCTTGAACCACTGCCGGTCTTCGTCCACGAAGGTGACCACCGCCTGCGGCGTGCCGCAGATCGTGGTCGCCAGCTGCACCACGTCTTCAAAGGCCTGCTCGGGCAGGCTGTCGAGGATGCGGTAACGGCGAAGGGCCTGCAGGCGACGCTGGTCGCCCGGGGGCGGGCTCCAGCTGCCTGGCGGGACAAGGGTTGCGGTCATCGCACTTCCTCGCTCGCGGACTGCCTGCAGTCTAGGCCAGGTGGGCCCGGGGGAATCAAGCCGCGCGGCGGAAGCGCAGCCCGCGCAGGGCCCAGGCCGCGCCCACGACCACCAGGAAGGCCTTGTAGGCCAGCAGGCTGGCCAGCACCTGGCGCCAGATCGGCCCCGCCTCGATGCCGGTGGCGGCGATGGCATAACCCCAGCGCCCGGCCAGGAAGGCGGCCAGGAAGGCCAGGGCCAGCGCGGTGACGTCGAACCGCCGCCGTTGAGCGGACTTTTCCAGCGTGCGCGGGTAGAACCAGTACAAGCTGCCCAGGATCGCGAACCAGGGCAGGAAGAGGATGAGGGCGAGGTCGGCGACGTCGGCCATCAGGCGTCCTCCCCGACGAAGGCCTGCAGTGCCGTCTTCGCGGCCTCGAGCGACACGCCCGGCGCCAGCCGGCCGACCTGGACCTCGCCCAGCCACAGGCCGTCGTCGTGTTCACGCAGGTCGGACGCGCCCTCGAGCTTGAGTCGTGCGACCCGCACGCCGGCATCGCGCGGCGAGTCGAAGCCGCCGCCGCCCATCAGCTCCTGGCCTTGGGCATCGACGAGTTTGAAGTGGAAGCGGCCGTCCTTCTCGCGGTATTGCTTGAACTGCGGCCGCGCCTGTTTCGCCGCATCCGCCGACTTCGCGCCAGCCTGTTCGCGCAGGTCGCGCAGGCCCACCGCGCGGCGCAGGTCGGCCAGCAGCGGCTTCGCGATGCGGCGGGCCTTGTCGCCACCGGCGCGCAGCACGTCCTCGATGTGCTCCGGACGGGCCATCAGCGCCTCGTATTTTTCGCGCAGGGGCGCCAGTTCCGCGTCGAGCCGTTCGAACAGCGCCTGCTTGGCCTCGCCCCAGCCGATGCCGTCGGCGAAGGCCTGGGCGAAGTCCGCCGACTGTTCCGGGGTGGCGAAGGCCTGGTGCAGCTGGAACAGGGCCGAGCCCTCGGTGTCCTTGGGTTCGCCCGGCGCCCGCGAATCGGTGACGATCGAAAACACCAGCTTCTTCAGCGTTTCGCGCGGCGCGAACAGCGGGATGGTGTTGTCGTAGCTCTTGCTCATCTTGCGGCCATCCAGGCCCGGCAAGGTGGCGACGTTTTCTTCCACCGCCGCTTCGGGCAGCACGAAGTGCTCGCCGTAGAGGTGGTTGAAGCGGGCGCCGAAGTCGCGCGCCATCTCGATGTGCTGCACCTGGTCGCGGCCCACCGGCACCGAATGGGCCTTGAACATCAGGATGTCGGCGGCCATCAGCACCGGGTACATGAACAGGCCGGCGCTGATGCCTGCATCGGGGTCTTCGCCGGCGGCGGTGTTCTTGTCGACGGCGGCCTTGTAGGCGTGGGCGCGGTTGAGCAGGCCCTTGCCGGCGACGCAGGTCAGCAGCCAGGTCAGTTCCGGGATCTCGGGAATGTCGGACTGGCGGTAGAACCACACCTTGTCCGGGTCCAGGCCGCAGGCCAGCCAGCTGGCCGCGATCTCCAGGGTCGAACGCTGCACCCGGGCCGGGTCCTGCACCTTGATCAGGGCGTGGTAGTCGGCCAGGAAAAAGAAGCTTTCCACGCGGGGCTGGCGGCTGGCGGCCACCGCCGGGCGGATGGCGCCGGCGTAGTTGCCCAGGTGCGGGGTGCCGGAGGTGGTGATGCCGGTGAGTACGCGGGTAACGGTCATGGAGTCATCGGGCGGAGGAACCCGGCGAGTTTAACGCGTCGGCCGGGCCAACCCCGTTCCGGCCGCCGGAACGTTGCATTGCTTACCCCGAACGAGGAGCCCGCCATGAAGTCCCTGACCGCCCTGCTGTTGATCGCCCTGGCCACCCTGGCCAGCGCGCCCGCCTGCGCCCGCCAGGCTGCCCTGGTCGACCTGCAGGTACACGACCTCGACCTGGGCCACGCCCTGCCCTGGCATCCGCACCGCGGCCGCCACTACGTCGAAGGCCGGCCCGGCCACCGCTACAGCCTGGTGCTGCACAACACCACCGGCGAACGGGTCCTGGCCGTGGTGTCGGTGGACGGCGTGAACGCCATCAGCGGCGAAACCGCCGGCACCGGCCAGGCCGGCTACGTGCTGGGCCCCTGGCAGCGGCTGGAGGTGCGTGGCTGGCGCAAGAACCTGTCGGAGGTCGCGGAGTTTCATTTCACGGCCCTGCCCGACAGCTACGCCGCGCGCACCGGCCGGCCCGACAACGTCGGCGTGATCGGCCTGGCGGTGTTCCGCGAACGCCAGGCCCCGGCCTACCCGTCGGCCCCGGCGCCGATCGCCCGCCAGGAAGCCCGGGCCGCGGGCAAACCCGGCCACGCCGCCGATGCCGCGGCGCCGTCGGCGGAGTCGAGCCGCCTGGACGAGGGCCTGGCCCGCCAGCAGCTGGGCACCGGCCACGGCGAGCGTCGCTGGGACGCCGCCACGACCACCCGTTTCGAACGCGCCAGCCGCTGGCCCGCGCAAACGCTGGAGCTGCACTACGACGGCACACAGGCCCTGCTGGCCCGGGGCGTGCTGCCGCGTCGCTGGCCGCACTACCACGACGCCCCGGACGCCTTCCCGATGGGCTTCGCGCCGGACCCTTGATCCCTGGGCCATGAAAAAGGCCGGGCATCCCTGCCCGGCCTTTCCCTTGTCGCTGCAGCGATCGACGTCGATCAGTTCTTGGTCTCTTCCGCCGCTTCTTCGATCTCGTCGCCGGCCTTGGAGACATCCTTGCCGAAACCTTCAACAGTGTTGCAGCCGGAAAGCGCGAACGCGGCAAGCATGGCCGCCAGCATCAGACGGGTACGGGTCATGGGTCTCTCCTGTGGGTGGGTTGCCCGCTGAGTCTAGACCTCGCGCGGGGCCTGTCAATCATTCCCCGCGCATGTTTCACGGCTGATTCACGCCCGGGTTCAGTCGCGCATCAGGGTCGACTTCCCGAACAGGCTTTCGACCAGGTCGACGGCCAGCTTGCCGGTGCGGTTGTGGTCGTCGTAGGCGGGGTTGAGTTCCATGATGTCCAGCGAACCCAGGCGGCCGGTGTCGGCGATCATTTCCATCACCAGCTGCGCCTCGCGGTAGTTCGGGCCGCCGGGCACGGTGGTGCCCACGCCGGGGGCGATCGAGGGGTCCAGGAAGTCGACGTCGAAGCTGACATGCACGTGGGTCTGCTCGTCGATGCCTTCCAGGGCCTCTTCCATCACGCGCTTCATGCCGATTTCGTCGATGTAGCGCATGTCGTAGATGTCGACCCCGTACTCCTTCACCAGGCGCTTTTCGCCCTGGTCCACCGAGCGGATGCCAACCTGGCGCAGCACGTTCGGGTGGATCGCCGGGGAATCGCCACCCAGGTGGGTCAGGGCCTCGGGGCCGACGCCGCACAGGCAGGCCACGGGCATGCCGTGCACGTTGCCCGAGGGCGTGACGTCGCTGGTGTTGAAGTCGGCGTGGGCGTCGAGCCACAGCACGCGCAGCTTCTTGCCGGTGTCCTTGCAGTGGCGCGCGACGGCCTTGATGCTGCCCAGGGCCAGGCAGTGGTCGCCGCCCAGCAGCACCGGCAGGCGGCCCTGGCTGAGCTGGGACTGCACGGCTTCCATGACCAGGCGGTTCCATTCCACGACCTGGTCCAGATGGCGGTAGCCTTCGGTCGGCGGCAGCCAGGGATTGCTCGGACCCGCCAGGTTGCCGGTGTCGATGACCTCCAGGCCGCGCTCGTGCAGGGCTTCGGCCAGGCCCGCCACGCGCAGGGCTTCAGGGCCCATGACGGCGCCGCGATGGCCGGCACCGATGTCGGTCGGGGCGCCGATCAGCGCCAGGGTGCGGGAGAGGCTCATTCGGCAGACTCCGCGTCGGCCGGCACCTGTACCGGGCGGTTTTCTTCCTGCCAGCGCAGCCAGCTGCCCTCGACCTGCCGCACTTCGATGCCGGCTTCTTCCAGGATGTCCTGGGCGGTGCCGGCACGCTTGCCGCTGCGGCAATAGACCAGCACCCAGCGCTCACGGTCGATTTCGGACAGGCGGGCGGCCAGCTGGTCGTGCGGGATCAGCACGGCGCCCGGAAGGTGGCCCTGGGCGAATTCCTCGGGGGTGCGCACGTCGAGCAGCAGCGGGGCGTCGGCGCGCGCGGTGATCTCGGCGACCGCGGCGGGTGATACCGCCGGGCGGCCGGCCTGCGCGGCCAGCGGCAGCGCGGCGAGGAGGAGAAGGGGGTAACGGATGAAACGGCGCATGGCGTCGGTTCCTGTGCAGCGGGGCACACAGGATATTCCCCGGGGTGGCCGGCTGGCCACCCGGGTTCGTTCAGTCGCGCGGGAACCGGGCCTCGATCTCGCTCGCCGGCGCCGGGCGTCCGAAGTGGTAGCCCTGCAGTTCATCGCAGCCCATTTCACGCAGGAAGTCGGCCTGGGCCTGGGTTTCCACGCCTTCGGCCGCCACCACCATGTGCAGTTCGTGGCCAACCGCGACGATGGTGCGGGCGATGGCGGCGTCGGCGGCGTCGTCGGGCAGGTCGGTGACGAAACTGCGGTCGATCTTGAGCTTGTCGAGCGAAAACTGCTTCAGGTAGGCCAGGCTGGAATAACCGGTGCCGAAATCGTCCAGCGACAGCGACACGCCAAGGGCCTTGATCTCGGCCAGACGGCCTTTCACCCGGTCCACGTTTTCCATCAGCGAACTCTCGGTCAGTTCGATCTCGAGCATGTCGCCGGACACGCCATGGCGGTCCAGCGCCTCGCGAACGCGCTGCACGATGTCGGGACGCTGCAGCTGGTGGGCCGAGAAGTTCACGGCCACGGTGAAACCTTCCCGGCCCTGGTCGCGCCAGGCGCGCAGCTGACGGCAGGCTTCGTCCAGCACCCACAGGCCCAGTTCCGGCATCAGCCCCAGGGATTCGGCGATGGGGATGAACCGTCCCGGCGGCACCGAACCCAGGTCGGGGCTGTTCCAGCGCAGCAGGGCTTCAAAGCCGGTGATGCGGCGGCTGCTGGCGTCGAGCTGCGGCTGGTAGTGCAGCTGCAGTTCGTTGCGCGACACCGCCTCGCGAAGCCGGGCACCCAGCACCAGGCGGTCTTCCAGCTCCTGCATCTGCAGGGTGGAGAACTCGCGGACGGTATCGCGCCCCTCGCGCTTGGCGCGGCTCATGGCGGCTTCGGCGCGGCGCAGCAGGTCGGTGCCGGTTTCACCGTGCGCGGGCGATCGGGCGATGCCGATGCTGGCGGTCAGGTACAGGCTGTAGCCATCGCCTTCGATAGGCAGGGCCACAGCCTGGCGCAGGGCTTCGGCGACCGAGAGGACCTCTTCGCGCGGCGCGTCCGGCACCAGGGCCACGAATTCGTCGCCGGCAAAACGCGCCAGGTAGCCTGGCCCGCCGAGCACGTCCCGCAGGCGTTCGGCGACCAGGCGCAGCGCTTCGTCGCCGATGATGTGGCCCATGGATTCGTTGATGGCGTGGAAATGGTCGATGTCGATGAACAGCACCGACAATTCCAGGCCATCGCGTTCGAGCAGGCTGCCGATGGCCGTTTCCAGGATCGGGTAGCGCGGCAGCGCCGTCACCGGGTCGTGGTTGGCGGCGTAGGCCAGTTCGGCCTCGACCTGGCGGCGTTCGGTCAGGTCGTTCTGGATGCCGACGTAGTGGGTGGTGACGCCGGCATCGTCGAGCACCGGCGAGATGAACAGGTGGTTCCAGAACAGTTCGCCGTTCTTGCGGTAGTTGCGCAGGATGACGTTGCAGTCGCTGCCGTCCTGCAGCGCGCGCCGCAGGATCTCGAGCTCGGGCTGCCGGGTTTCCGGGCCCTGCAGGAAGCGGCAATTGCGGCCCACCACTTCCTCCGAGCTGTAGCCGGTGAGCGCTTCGAAGGCGAGGTTGACGTAGATGATCGGCAGGTCCCCGGACTGGGCGTCGGCAATGACGATGCCGTTCATGCTCGACTCCACCGCGCGCTGCAGCAGCAGAAGGCGTTCCTGCACCGCGCGCTGGGCGGTGATGTCGTGGGCGATCACCATCCTGCAGCTCTTGCCGTGGAGTTCGACCGGATGGCCGGTGACCTCGGCCCAGAGCAGGCTGCCGTCCTTGCGGCGATGCCGCCACACGCCCGCGCTGCCCGACAGGCCGGCCCGTCCGGGAAGGGCGGCTTTCAGGCGCTCGGCTTCGTCGGGATCGCGGATGTCGAAGATCGTCATCCCCTGCAGCTCTTCGCGGCTGTAGCCGTAGTTGGCCAGCATCGCGTCGTTGACCGCCACGAAACGGAAGTCGGCGGCGTCGTAAACCCAGATCGGGAAGGGATTGAGTTCGAAGAGCTGCCGATAGCGGCGCTTGCCGTCCTCGATCTGGGCCATCTGGCGGGAACGCTCGGCGGCATAACGCAGCGATCGCGCCAGCTTTTCGGCGTCGATGTTGCCCTTGATCAGGTAATCGGAGGCACCCGCGGCGAGCGCCTCGCGGTCCACGTCCGGGTTGCCCTGGCCAGTAAGCATGATCACGGGGCGGTGCGCGCTTTGTTCGGCGACCGCCATGCGCACCAGGTCCATGCCGTTGTCCGGACCCAGGTGGTAGTCGACCAGGAAAACGTCGTGACGGTTCGCCCGCAGGGCTGTGACGCCCTCGGCCAGCGTGGCGACCCAGTCCAGCTCGAACTGCCCGAGCGGGTAGTCCGCCAGCAGGTCGCGCAGGATGAGGAAGTCCTCTTCGTCGTCGTCGACGACCAGTACCCGGATCACGCCGTCCTTCAAGGCCCAGGCCCCTCTGCGTCGGGGGGCAGGTCCACCACCTGCAGCCAGTACTTGCCCAGGGTCTGCACGACATCGAGCAAGGCCGCGAAGGTCACCGGCTTGGAGATGAAGGAATTGACGCCGTCCTGGTAGCTGCGCACGACGTCCTCCTCGGCCTTGGAGGTGGTGAGGATGACCACCGGGATGGCGCGCAGCCGGGGGTCGGCCTTGATCTCGCGCAGCACCTCGCGGCCATCCTTGCGCGGCATGTTCAGGTCAAGCAGCACCAGGCCCGGCATCGGGTAGGCCACCTCGTCGGCGAACTCGCCGCGCCGGTGCAGGTAGTCCAGCAGCTCCTCGCCGTCGCTGACAAAACGCAGGGGATTGTGCAGCCGGCACTCGGCGAAGGCCTCCTGGGTCATCAGGCGGTCGTCCGGGTCGTCATCCGCCATCAGGATAGTGATGGGCTGGCGCGGGCTGTTCATCGCGGCACGGGGTCCTTGGGCTGACGCTCCCGACTCTACGGTTCCGAGAGCGGAACCGCCAGCCCACTGGGTTCAGGCGGCTGGCGCTCGGGCAGGTGGACGATGAAGGTCGAACCCTCGCCGGGGCGCCCTTCGGCATGGATCGTCCCCCGGTGGCGTTCGACGATCCGCCGCACGATGGCCAGGCCGATGCCGGTGCCTTCGTACTCCTGGCGGGCGTGCAGGCGCTGGAACGGGGCGAACACCTTGTCTGCATGCCGGGGCTCGAAACCGATGCCATTGTCCTGGAAACGCAGGGTCCAGCCGGGACCGTCCGGTCCCGCCTCGCGTTCGGCGATGACATGGACCACCGGCGCCCGGTCGGGCGACCGGAACTTCAGGGCATTCGAGAGCAGGTTCTGGAACAGCTGGCGCATCTGGGTGGCGTCGGCCTCGATGGTGGGCAGCGGCCCGGCCTCGACCCGGCCGCCGCTGCTTTCCAGGCTGGCCTCGAGGTCGTCGAGCACGCCGGCAAGCACCCCGTCGAGCTTCACCTGTGTGAACGGCCTTCCCCTGGCGGCGACGCGCGAGTAGGCCAGCAGGTCGTTGATCAGCACCTGCATGCGGTTGGCGGCCTGGCTGGTGCGGTCCAGGTAGTCCCGCGCCTCGTCGGCCAGGGAGCCGGCGTGGCGCTGCTGCAGGCGGTCGGCGAAGGCGCGGATCTTGCGCAGCGGCTCCTGCAGGTCGTGCGAGGCGATGAAGGCGAAGTCCTGGAGCTCGCGGTTGCGGGCATTGAGGTCGGCCAGGGTCTGGCGCAGCGCAGTTTCGGCCTGCAGGCGCTGGGTGATGTCGCGCCCGACCGCGTAGACCAGGCCATCGGAGGCCAGCGCCGACATCCATTCCATCCAGCGCACGCCGCCATCGCGGCGCACGTAGCGGTTCACGAAACGAAGGTTCACCGGCTGGCGTTCGCCGTGGTTGCGCGAGCGCTCGCGCGTGGCTTCGGCGTCCTCGGGATGGATGAATTCCAGGATCGGGCGCGCGCAAAGTTCCTCGCGGCTGTAGCCGGTGATGTCGGCCAGCATCTGGTTCACCTGCACCCAGCGCCCGGTCCTGGGGTCGTAGACCACGAAGACCTCCAGCGACATCTCGAAGAAGCGGTCGCGCACCTGCAGCTTGGCCAGCAGGCGCGCGCGCTCGATGGCGATCACCGCCATCTGCGAGAACTGCAGGGCCACCTGCTCGTCCTCCTCGCTGAACTCACCGCGGTACTTGTCGCTCAGCTGCAGGATGCCCAGGGTCTTGCCGTCGCTTCCCACCATCGGCACCGCCAGCCATCCGCGCATCGGCGGATGCCGCTCCGATTCGGGGCCGAAATTGCTCCAGCGCGGATGCGCTTCCAGTTCGGCCTGGGTCATGCGCATCGGCTTCTGGCGCTCGCCGACCAGGGCGTAGATGCCGCTGCCGTCGATGGGCACGTCATAGTCGCGCCACCGGGCGTATTTGTCCGAGAGCGACACGGCATTGAGCAGCTGCCCCTGGCCTTCAATGGCTTCCACGGTCACCACCGACTGGTGCGCACCGATGATCTCGCGGGCCCGGTCCACCAGCTGCTGGTAAAGCGTTTCTTCGTCGAGGTCGCGGTTGACCGAGATCGACGCCTCGCTGAGCCGGTGCAGCTGCTGGCTGAGGCCCTCGGCGGCGTCGAGCGCATCGGAAAGTTCGCGCTGGTGCTTGCGCAGCACGCTGATGTCCTGGGCGATGCCGAACACGCCGGTGACCCGGCCATCGACGATGATCGGCAGGTTGGTCACGCGCATCTCGACGCGTCGGCCGTCCTCCGCCACCGCGGTCATTTCGTAGGTGCGGGCCTCACCCTGGCTGGCGGCGGTGAAGTGCGCGCGCACCACGTCGCGCTCCGCCTCCAGCACGTGTTCATCGAAGGGACGGCCAAGTATTTCTTCCGGGCGCATGCCGGCCACGCGCTGGAATTGTTCGTTGACTTCGGTGAACCGGCCGTCGAGGTCGAGCGAATAAACCACGTCCGGATGTTCGTCGAACAGCGACCGGAAGCGCTGCTGGCCGGTGGTGATCGACTGGAAGGCGGCATCGTGTTCGACCGCGACCGCGCACAGCGCCGCCAGGCCGTCGATCAATTCGAGTTCGTTGTCCTGCGGTTCCCGCACGTCACGGTAGTAGGTGGCGAAGGTGGCGACCACGCGACCGTCGGACGCCTTCACCGGCGTCGACCAGCAGGCCTTCAGGCCGTGTGGCTGCACCAGGGACAGGTAATCGGCCCAGAGCGGATCGTTGTCGATGTCGGACACCACCACGCGTTCACCGCGGAAGGCCGCGGTGCCACAGGAGCCGGCATTGGGGCCGATCGGCAGGCCGTGGATCGCAGCGTTGTATTCGGCGGGCAGGTTGGGCGCCGCGCCTACGCGCACGTGCTGGCCGGCCTCGTCGAGCAGCAGCACCGAACTCAGCGCGCCCGGCATCTGGCGCTCGGCCAGGCGCACCAGCGCCATCAGGTTCTCGCCCAGCGGGCGCCTGGCGGCGATGGCGGCCAGGATGCGCCGCTGCCCATCCTCCAGTGCCTGCGCCCGCTTCCGTTGGGTGATGTCCTGGACGCTGCCCGCCAGCTTCCAGGGCTGGCCCTGGTCGTCGCGAAGCAGCTGGCCGCGTTCGTGCACGTAACCGACGTCACCCCCGGGCAGCAGGATGCGATGCTCCACGTCCAGGTCGCCATGGCCAGCGACCGCACGCGCCTGCGCTTGTTCGAGCATGGCGAGGTCATCGGGATGCACACGCGCGGCAAAGGCTTCGTAGGTGCCGGCGAATTCCTCCGGGCTGGTCTGGAACAGCCGGTAAACTTCATCCGACCAGTGCAGCTGGTTGGCCTGCAGGTCCAGCTCCCAGGCACCCATGCGCGCCACCAGCTGGGCACGCTGCAGGCTGGCCTTGGCCTGCTGCAGGGCTTCGGACTGGCGGCTGGCTTCGGTGACGTCGCGGGCGACGGCGAACATCATCCGGTCCCGGGCCGACCACACGGCCGACCACTGCATGGACACCGCCCGTCCGTCCTTGCGCACCACGCGGTTACGGAAGTCAACGGTGGGCCGGCCCGCCAGGATCGCCGCGCCTTCGCGCAGCGTGTGGGCCCGGTCGTCGGGATGCGCCAGGTCGAAGTGCGCCCGGCCCACCAGTTCGCCCGGCGCGAAACCCCATACGGATTCGGAGGCGTTCGACACCTGGGTGAACCGGCCGTTGGCATCGAGCACGCAGATGACGTCCAGCGAGTTCTCCAGCACCAGGCGGTTCATCACCAGCGACTGTTCCAGCCGCCGCGAGAGTTCGCGCAGGGCGTTTTCCGCATGCTGCTGGTCGGTGGTGTCCTGGATCGCCCCCGAAGCGGCCACCGGTTCGCCGGCGGCATTGCGCACCAGCGTGCCCAGTTCCCGCACCTGCCGGGTCTCGCCGTCGGGGTGCAGGATCCGGTATTCGATTTCCAGGTCGGTGTCGTCGCCGGCCTGGAGGCGTTGCCGCGCCTCTTCCAGGCGCTTGCGGTCCTCGAAGTGCACGCGCTTGAGCAGTTCCGGGAAACTGCGGATGGCCTGGCCCGGACCCAGCCCGAAGATCGCTTCGGCTTCCCGCGACAGCTGCAGTTCGCCGCTGGCCAGGTGCTGTTCCCAGCTGCCCAGGCGCGCCATGCGCTGCGCGCGTTCGGAGGCGGCCCGCGCCTGCAGTGCCGTGCTTTCGGCGTGCTTGCGGTCGGATATGTCCTGGAAGTAAACCGCCAGCCCCTGCGGATGCGGGTAGCAGCGCGCGATGAACCAGCCGTCCAGGGGCGCGAAATACAGTTCGAACTCGACCGCGGCGCCCTGCGTCACCGCCGCCTTGAAATGCTGTTCGATGACCGTGTCCCGCGCCTCGGGGAAGACCTCCCAGACGCTGCGGCCCACCAGTTCGTCGCGGGGCCGCTGCATCAGCTGCTCGGCGCGCGGGTTGACGAAGACGAACCGCCAGTCGCGGTCAAGCGTGTAGAAGGCGTCGCTGATGCTCTGGAAAACCGAGGACAGCTCCTGTTCCGCCTGTTCGAGTGCAACCCGGGCCTGCTCCGCCGACTCCACCTGTTCGGCAAGTTCACGCCCGCGGCGTTCGGCCACCTCGGCACGCTCGCGGGCAAGCCCCGCCAGCCGCAACGCCAGTGCCACCAGGCCGCCGGTGACCAGGCCGGTGAACAGCAGCACGTTGGCCAGGGGCGTGGACGTGGTCGAATCAGGCCAGACGACCAGCTCGAAGTGGGCGCCTGCACCCTGGCTGGGCCGGCGCAAAGGTTCGGCGCCGGGCGGCGGGCTGCCCCGCGAGTACAGGACCTGGCTGCCGTGGCGCAGCTGCAGCGCATTGTCCGGGGCGGCGTTGGCGAGCACGCGCGCGAACAGTTCTTCGTACTGGACCACCGCGACCAGGAAACCCTCCAGCTCGCCGTTGCGCAGCAGTGGCGCCACCAGCAGCTCGCCGACGCTGCCATCGAGCAGGCCCAGCGGCGGGGACTCCCCCACTTCGCCGTCGCGCCGCACCTGTTCGAACAGCTGCTGGCGCATGGTGTCGAAGTCCAGCGAACGTCCAAGCACGTCGACACCCTGGCCCTGGCGGGACCGCTGGCGAAGCACCCTGGTTTCCGGGCCGGTCCAGATAAGGCTTACGAAAGCGGGGAAGTCACGCAGGTAGATCTCGGCATCGAAGTCGAACAGCGACGCCCGCCTGGATTCCTCGCTGGCATTGGCCATGCGCAGCGCCATGCGCCTGAGGGCATTTCGCCGGTCCTGGATGCCACTTTGCATCGCCTGCTCGACCAGGTCCGACTGCCGCTGCAACACGGCGTCACGCCGAGAGGCCTGGTCGCGATCGATCGCGAACCAGACCATCAGCGACACACCGATCGCCGCCGCGGCCACCACCAGCGGCACCCAGCCGGCCCGCTGGCTAAGCGCCCTGCGGTACTCGGAACCGCCAGCCCCCAGGCCCACGCCGATGAGCAGCAGCGCCACCGCGGTCATCAGGGCCATCGGCGTGTAGGCACCCCAGCCCCGGAGCACCGGGACCTGCATCAGGTAACCCGCCAACACGATCAGCGCGATCATGGCGGTGACGAACCCGCAGGCCCAGGTCGCCGACCAGCGCGCGGGACTTCCCTTGCCACCCGCCGGCGCCAGCACGATGCCCAGGCAGGCCAGCAGGAAGGCGGTGGCGGTATTGGGCGCCATGCGCCCGGGAACCACGCCTTCGGCGACGATGCCGTGGTCTAGCAGCCACTCGCCGGTGCCCAGGACCAGCCCGGCGTATTCCTCCAGCAGGCTGGCGACGCAGAAGATGACCACCGGCGCCATCGGCAGTAAAGCCAGGTTGCGCCGGCCGGCGGCGAGCAGGCGCAGCGCGGCGGCGATGAGCAGGGCGCTCAGCGCGGTGTTGAACTGCATCGGCACGTAACCGGTGCCGCCCTGCACGACGTAGGGAAGGTGCAGCCACCAGCCCGTCATCACCAGCAGGGCCAGCCCGGCCAGCAGGGCGGTGCAGAATCGCAGCGTCCGGAAGGGGCCCGGCTCGAGGTCGCGCGCCATCAGCCAGGTACCCAGCGCCATGTAGCCAAGGATCGACCCCGCTCCCAGCGCGAGCGTGCCCGGCGGGGAATCGTCGAGGGTGGCGACCAGGGACAGCGCGCCCAGCGTTACCAGGAAACCGCCCAGCGAACGCGCCACCAGGCCGACCGCGGGCGCCGTGCCGCCGACGTTGGCGCCGATGCCGATTGCCGCGGCCATCGCCGCCAGCCAGGGCGCCGGGTTGCGCACGCCCTGCCCCGTCGACACCGGCCAGGCCAGCCAAAGCACCGCCAGGCTGGCGAACCCCAATGCCCAGGCAAGCAACATCCAGACCCGGCGGTCGGCCCGGAGCTGCACGCCGGCCCCCGCCAGCAGCGGGGCCAGGACCGAAAGCGCACCCGGCCAGCCGTCGGGAAGCGCCTGGCTCCAAAGCAGCCATTCCAGCAGCGCGACCAGCAGCGGCAGGAAGGCCAGCGCGAGCACGACGCGTTCGCCGCGCGACACAGCGGCTGGCCTGGCCTGGTTCCCGATGCGATCACTCCCCATGCGTGATGCGGGCCTCCCTGGTGCCGGCTCCCGGAATCGAACCGGGGACCTACCGCTTACAAGGCGGTTGCTCTGCCTGCTGAGCTAAGCCGGCTTGCCGGGGATTCTAGCGGGTTGAACGCGCCACTAGTCGCACCCGGCGACGCGGGCTTCGACACCGCGTGGCTGGCCCAGGGCAGCCGACCAGTCCAGCCCGGGTTCGCCGACGAGGTCGATCCACCACTGGGTGGCCTGTTCGGTGCGTGGCTCCAGCCGTGCGCTGAACCCCTGGGCGGCGATTTCCTCGCGGCGCTTTTCGGCATTGGCCAGCTCGTTGAACAGGCCCAGGGAAACGGTGTTTTCCTGGTCGCCGGCGGTGACCACGTAATAGTCGCGCACGCCACGCGTGGCCAGCTGGCGCGCCGCCGCCAGCGCCTCTTCGCGGCTGGCCGACGCCGGCAGGAAAACGCGGTAGCCACGCACTTCCGTGGCCGGCACTTCCCGGTACTGGATGCGTGCGGCCAGCGGCGTCAGGGCGTTCATGGCCGCACGCAGTTCGGCCGGGGTGCCGAAGGGCCCCAGGCTCATGCAGACAGGCTGCTCGGGCATCGGCACCGGCACGCCCGCCAGCTCGGCCGCGTCGGGCGACGCCGGTAACTAGGCCGCGCCCCGCAAAACCACGCCACCCCCCCCGGGTTAAAACGACAGCGGGGGCAGGTACACCCGCGCCTGGTGCATGAACCACCACAGGCCCACCGCCAGGTTCATGCAGACCAGCAGTACCACGATGCCCCGGGTGATCATCGTTCCGTCGCTCCTGCTGCGGTGGCGTAAACGGCCAGGCCTTCGAGCACCAGCGCCGGCGCGGGCACGACCTCCAGCTCCAGCGCCTCGGCCAGCCGCCCGCCGCCGCCGCCGCCCAGCAGAACCGTCGGGGCCTGGCCCAGCAGGCGCGTGGCTTCGCGCTGGCTGCGCTCGACCAGGCCGGCCGCCGCGCCCAGGCTGCCGCCGGCCAGCGCGTCGGCCGTATCGGTGGCGAAGGCCCGTGCCTCGCCGCCGGCATAGGCCAGGGCCGGGAACCGGGCGGCCAGCGCCGCACGCATGTGTTCGGGGCTGGGCGCGATGACGCCGCCACGATGCAGGCCGCTGGCGTCGAGCAGGTCCACGGTGAGCGCGCTGCCCGCCGACACCAGCAGCCAGGGACCCGGACCGCGCGCATGCGCGGCCAGCAGGGCCAGGAAGCGGTCCACGCCCAGCCGCGAAGGCTCTGCGTAGGCGATGCGCACGCCCGCCGCTTCGGGCAGGGTGCGCGCGCGCTGGGCCGGGCAACCGTGGCGCGCCAGCTGCTCGGCCACGATGGCGCTTATCTCGGACCCGGCGACCGAAGCCAGCCAGCAGGTGTCGCCCGGTCGAAGCTGTTCCAACCAGGGCAGCCAGGTGGCCGGGAAGTCGGTGGCGCCGTGCGACCAGGCGTGGACCTCGCCCAGTCTGCCGCGACCTGGCCAGGCCGCCGCCTTCAGGCGTGAATTGCCGAGGTCGAGCAGCCAGTTCATGCGGCGCGCAGGCTCGTTTCGCCGGCGTGGCAGCGGCGTTCGCCGTTGGCGGTGCGCAGGCGCAGCGCGCCTTCGGCGTCGATGCCCAGCGCGATGCCGTCGATCGCTTGCCCACCTTCTTCAAGCCGCACGGCGCGTCCGGCCAGCAGGTCCAGTCGGGCCCACGTCGCCTGCCAGGGCGCCAGTCCTTCGCGTTCGTAATGCGCCAGCAGCGGCACCAGCGCGTCGAGCAGTGCGACGCACAGCTCGCTGCGGTCCGGCGGTGTCGGCGACAGCGACGCCAGGTCGCACCAGGGCTGGTCGATGCCGGCGCCGGCCGGGCCCGGCATCGCCACGTTCAGGCCCAGCCCGACCACCACCTGCAGCGGCCCGGCGGCATCGCCACGCAGTTCAACCAGGATGCCGCCGAGCTTGCGGCCGTCGGCCAGCAGGTCGTTGGGCCACTTCAGGCCCACCTGTTCAAATCCCCTGGCATGCAGGACCCGGGCGGTGGCGGCGCCCACGGCCAGGCTAAGGCCCTGCAGGGCGCCGATGCCGGCGTCGAAACGGCGCGACAGGCTCAGGTACACGTGCGCGGCCAGCGGCGACACCCAGCTGCGGCCGCGCCGGCCGCGGCCGGCGGTCTGGCGCTCGGCCAGCAAGACCTGCACGCCGGACGCCGGCGCCGGGTGGCGCAGCGCCTGGGCATTGGTCGAGTCGATCTCGAAATGCACGGCCAGCCCCGCCAGCAGTTCCCGGGTGGCCGGCGCGAGGCCGGCTTCGATCGTCGCGGCATCGAGCAGGTCGGGCGTTCGCGCCAGGGCATAACCGCGGCCGGGAACGGCCGCCACGTCGACACCGGCGGCGCGCAGCGACTCGATGCGTTTCCACACCGCGCTGCGGGTGATGCCCAGCTCCGCCGCGAGCACCGCACCGGAAGCCGGCCCCCGGGCCAGGCGCAACAGCAGCGATTGTTCACTCATGCGCGGCCCCGCCGCAGCAGGCGGGCGCGTTCGAATCGCGGCTCGGTGCCGGCACGCAGCCGCGCAAGGTTGCCGCGGTGGGTGAAGACCAGGAACAGCGCGACCGCGACCGCGAACACCAGCCGCTCGGGCCCGGCATCGCTGGCCAGCGCCAGCGGCACCAGGAGCAAGCCGGCCAGCACGGTGGACAGGCCCACGTAGCCGCTGGCCACCAGCACCAGCAGCCAGGCCCCGATCATCACCGCCACGGCCAGGGGCCACAGCACCAGCAACACACCCACCAACGTGCCCGCCCCCTTGCCGCCACGGAAACCGTGGAACACCGGGTACACGTGCCCCAGCACCGCCGCGCCCGCCGCGGCATAGGGCAGCCAGGCGAGGTCGCCGCCAAAGCGCAGGGCCAGCCAGGCCGCCAGCGCGCCCTTGCCCACGTCCACCAGCACCGTGCCCAGGGCGAATTTCCAGCCCTGGGTGCGCAGCGCATTGGTGCCCCCCGCGTTGCCGCTGCCGAGCTGGCGGATGTCGACGCCGCGGGCCTTGCCCAGCAGCAGGCTGCCGGACAGCGAGCCCAGCAGGTAGGCGACGAGGAGAAGGATCAGCGAAAGCATGCCGGCATTATGGGC
The DNA here is from genome assembly GCA_964643705.1 of uncultured Arenimonas sp. GTDB lineage: Bacteria > Pseudomonadota > Gammaproteobacteria > Xanthomonadales > Xanthomonadaceae > Arenimonas. The sequence goes on from CAZXTV010000001.1 coordinate 20,580, forward strand.
CACGCCCCGCGCGGGCGTCAGTCACCGCTCAGGGCAGGGGCTGCACGGCAACGACCAGTGCGCCGGGACCCGCGTGGGCGCCGACGGCGGATCCGGTTTCCACCAGCCACGAATCTTCCGGCGCCAGGCGCGCGCGCAAGGCGTCGAGCACGCGCTGGCCGTCTTCGGCGGCGTCGCAGTGGCCCACCATCAGGCGCAGGCGCTTGCCCGCCGGAACCCGACGCGCGACGTAGGCGGCATACCGTTCGGGCACGCGGTCCTTGCCGAACAAGCCACCGACCACGCCGAGCCGGCCGCTTGCCTTGACCCTGGCGATCGGCGTCAGGCCCAGCCATTGCACCGGCGCCTTGGCCCAGGCGGGGATGCGCCCGCCGCGCACGGCGTGGCTGATGTCGCGCGCCAGCGCCCAGGTGAGCGTGAGCGGCTTGAGCCGCGCCAGTTCGGCCAGGATCTGCTGCGGGTTGGCGCCCTCGGCGGCCATTTCAGCCGCGCGCATCACCAGCAGGCCTTCGCCGGCCGAGGCGTTGCCGGTGTCGAAGACATGGGTGCGGTCGGGATGGCCACGCTGGGCCGCGGTTTCTGCCGACTGCAGGGTGCCGGAAATCGCCCGCGACAGGCCCACGTAGACCATCTCGCGATGATGCGAGAGCAGGAACTCGAACTGCCGGCGGAAATCGCCCGGCGGCGGCTGGCTGGTGCGCGGCAGCACGGGCTCCGTGCGCATCTTCCGGTAGAACTCGGCGGTGGAAAGCCCGACCTTGTCGAGATAATCCTGGTCGCCGAAGTTCACCCGCGCCGGCACCATGTGCACGTTGAGCCGGCTCATCGCCGCGTCCGGCAGGTCGGCGGCGCTGTCGGTGATCACCGCCACGCCGGCGGCACCGGCGACGGTGCGGGCCTGGGCATGCATGTCGTCGGCCTTGGTGTTTTCGACCCGGCCAAAACGGCCGGCCAGGTCGAACAGCTGGCTGGGCGCGGCCACGTGTGCATGCAGGCGCAGGCGCGAACTGCTGCCGGCGATCACCACGCAGGAGGCGCCGAGTTCGCCGACCGCGGCGCGCAGGGCAGCGCGGTCCAGGCCTTCGCCCACCAGCAGGCATTCGCTGCACCAGCGGTGTTCGGGATCGGCGTCGGCCATTTCCCGGTGGGCTTCGGCGGCCTCGAGGTCTCCGGGCAGGTCTTGGGCGACCCCGGTCGCGTCGACGGCGCCGGAGGCGATGAATTCGTGGATGCCTTCGAGCAGGTCGACGAAACCCTGGGCGCCGGCGTCCACCACGCCGGCCCTGGCCAGCACCGCCAGCTGGGTGGGCGTGGCGGCCAGGGCCTTGCGGCTGCGCTCCAGGGCGCGCCGGAACCAGGCGCCGAGGTCACCGTCGGCCGCCGGCTCCAGGCCATCGGCAAACGCGCTGATGACGCTCAGGATGGTGCCTTCCTGGGGATCGGAAAGCGCCTGGCGCGCCGACATCGCGCCGGCCCGAACGGCCCTGGCCAGGGCGGCGGCCTCCAGGGCGCGGGCATTGCCCACCGCTTCGGCGACGCCGGTGAGGAACTGCGCCAGGATCGCGCCCGAATTACCCCGGGCCCCGTCCACCGCGTCTTCGCCGACCCGGCGCAGCAGGTCGCCGGCACCCTGCCCGCGCCGGCTCAGGGCGCCGGTCAGCACGCCGCCGAGGGTAAAGGCCAGGTTGCTGCCGGTGTCGCCATCGGCAACCGGGAAGACGTTGATCTTGTTGAGCATCTCGCGCTGGGCGATGACGCGCCGGGCACCGGCGATCAGGGCGCGGCGCAGGGCGGGGCCACGGATCAGGGGCTGCGGGAAGGACAGGGTCGCTGCGTTCATGTGCCGCCGGAGTCTGCCCGAAGCCGCGGACTTGTCCATGCTGCAGCGCCGCAAAAGCGGCACTGGCGGCGGCTGCCGCGGCGGGTAGAATCGGCTGCAACCTTCCGGCACCCCCTCGCATCCATCCGGGGTGTCCCCATCGTGCAGGTGTCGCCCATGTTCCGGATCGTGCTCAGCCTCAGCCTCGTCTTCGCAGCCGCCATGGTCCAGGCCGCCGAACCCGTGCCTGTCGAGTCGAACACCGGCGCCTGCGCCAAGACCGCCGGGCCCGCCGAGAAGCCGGCCGAATCGGCGGCCACCGAACCTTCGGCCACGCCCGGCGCCACGTCGCCGGTGCGCCCGCGCAGCAGCCCGGCTTCCGGACGCCCGACGCCGCGCTGGAACTCCCTGCTGCCCGGCATGATCCGCTGACCCGACGCCGCTTGCCGACCCGTCGCCGCGCCCGCAGGCCAGGGCCAGGGCCATGAAATCCCTGCTTCGCCGGTTCCGGGCCGCCACCGCGGCGCCGACCCTTTCGGATGCGCAGCGCGGCGATCTCGCCGTTGCCCTGCCCTTCCTTGCACGCCTCGTACCCGCGCGCCGCGAACGCCTGCATGGGCTGGTGGCGCGCTTCCTCGACGAAAAAACCATCACGCCCCTGCAGGGGCTGGCGCTCGACGAACGCCAGCGCCTGCAGCTTGCCGGCCTGGCCTGCCTGCCCCTGCTCGAGTTCGGTGCCGAGGGCCTGCATGGCTGGCGCCAGGTGCTGGTGTACCCCGGCGCCTTCCGCGTGCATCGCCGCCACCACGACGAGGACACCGGCGTGGTCGCCGAATGGGTGGACGAACTGGCCGGCGAGTCCTGGGACCTGGGCCCGCTGGTGCTGAGCTGGGACGACGTGCAGTCCGACCTGGCCGAGCCCGAGGCCGGTTTCCAGCTGGTGGTGCACGAAATGGCGCACAAGATCGACTTCCTCGACGGCG
>CAZXTV010000001.1:23391-23630 GCA_964643705.1 uncultured Arenimonas sp.
TGGGCGCGCGACTTCCAGGCGGCCTACGACGCCTTCTGCGAACTGGTGGACCGCGGCGGTGAGACACCGATCGATGTTTATGCCGCCGAAGCCCCGGAGGAGTTTTTCGCCGTGGCCAGCGAATACCACTTCAGCGCGCCGGCGCTGCTGGCCCGGGAAATGCCGGCCGTGGCCGGGCACCTGCAGCGCTTCTACGGCGAATCGCCGATCCCGGGCTGACTTTGTGGGAGGGACTTCAG
>CAZXTV010000001.1:23640-25224 GCA_964643705.1 uncultured Arenimonas sp.
CCGAAAGGCATCGGGACTGAAGTCCCTCCCACAGGGGAACTCAGAACGCCGGCGGAATGCGCACGGCGAACCGGGCGCCGCCGAGTTCGGGCGCGCGGGTGACGCGCAGTTCGCCGTGGTAGGCGGTGACGATGTCCTGCACGATCGCCAGGCCGATGCCGTGGCCATGCACGCGTTCGTCGCCGCGCACGCCGCGCTGGAGCAGGCGCTCGACGCTTTCGGCCGGGATGCCCGGGCCATCGTCGTCGACCGCGATGTTCAGGCCCGCGCGGCGGTCGGGTGGCGCCGCTTCCACCGACACGATCAGCAGCACGCGTTTGTCCGCCCACTTGAAGGCATTCTCGAGCAGGTTGCCAAGAAGCTCCTGCAGGTCGCCGAGTTCGCCGTGGAAACGCGCCGCCGGATCGATTTCGAATTCGCAGAGCACGCCGCGGCCGGTGTAGACCTTTTCCAGGCCGGCGACGATTTCCTCGGCGCGCGGTTCGATCTCGATCGGCGCCGAATACAGGGCATGGCCGGTGCGCGCGGCGCGGGTCAGCTGGTAGGAAACGATCTCGTTCATGCGCTGCACCTGGGCCGCGACTTCCGCGCGCAGCTGCTCGTGGCCGGCGTCGGCGTCCAGCCGCGAGCGCAGCACGGCCCGCGGCGTCTTGAGGCTGTGGGCAAGGTCCGAGAGCGTGTTGCGGCTGCGGTCGAGGTGGGTGCGTTCGCTTTCGATCAGCGCGTTGATGGATCGGGTGATCGATTCGAGCTCGCGCGGGTGGCTGCCCGAAAGCCGCTGCGATTCGCCCTGGCGCACGCGGCCCAGTTCGCGCTCGACGTTGCGCAGCGGCAGCAGGCTCCAGCGCAGCACCAGCAGCTGCACCATCATCAGCAGCAGCGCCGCCAGCATCAGGTTGCCCCACAGGGAGCGCCGGTAGATCCGCACCTGGTCGGCGATCTGCTGGGCATCCTCGAAGACGCTCAGGGTCAGCGGGATGTCGCCCGACGCCGACTCCCAGATGATGCCGAAGGAATAGGCATAAACGGCGTTCTCCATGCCGTCCGAATCGACGATCACCAGGGGGCCCTCGAAGCGGCGCTCGTTCGGGTCCAGCAGCTCGACGGGGGGCATCGAACGGCCGAGGGTGGACGCCGAATCCCAGGTCACCCCCTTGCCGCGGATATTGGCGTACAGGCCACTGCCCGGCGCCAGCAGGCGCATGTCCGGCGGGATTTCGGGCGAGATGAAGCCGCCGATGCGGTCGACTTCGCCTTCCTGGATATAGGTGTTGGCGAGGTTGGCCAGGCGTTCGCGCAGGCCGTACTGGGCGGTGTCGGCAAACGCCCGGTCAAGGGCAAGGCCGGTCAGGCCCAGGAAGGCGACCAGCGCGAGGCTGGCCGCCAGCAGCTGCCGGGCCTGCAGCGACAGCGTGCGCCAGGTGCGCACGCCGGATTACTCGTCGCGCGGGATGGCGAATCGATAGCCGCGGCCGCGCACCGTCTCGATCGGCTTGATCTCGCCTTCGGGATCGAGCTTCTTGCGCAGGCGGCCGATGAAGACCTCGAGCACGTTGGAGTCGCGGTCGAAGTCCTGCTGGTAGA
>CAZXTV010000002.1:0-23424 GCA_964643705.1 uncultured Arenimonas sp.
ACCCTGTCGGTGCGCCTTCAGGCGCGAATCTGTTGACTTTGCCTTTGGAACTTACGGGATTCGCGCCTGAAGCCGCTCCTACAGGTCGCGTTGGGAAAGCTCCGCGGCCAGCTCCGGCGACACGCCCGGGATCTTCGCCCAGTCCACCTGGTCGATCTGTTCGGCCGGCAGGAAACGTTCGGCGTACTCCAGGTACACCTTCTCGCGCAGGAACACGTCGAACAGGTCCGGGTCGACGTGGTGGTCGAGCTTCATGCGGCCCAGGATGGTCAGCGATTCGCTGAGCGTCTTGCCGGGTTTGTAGGGCCTGTCGCTGGCGGTCAGCGCCTCGAAGATGTCGGCGATGCCCATCACCCGCGCCTGCACGCTCATCTGTTCGCGGGTCAGGCCGCGCGGATAACCCTTGCCGTCCATGCGCTCGTGGTGGCCGCCGGCGTATTCGGGCACGTTGCGCAGGTGCTTGGGCCAGGGCAGCGCCTCGAGCAGGCGGATGGTCATGGTGATGTGGTGGTTGATGATCTCGCGCTCGGCGTTGTTGAGCGTGCCGCGGCGGATGCACAGGTTGTCGAGCTCTTCGCCCGACAGGAAGGGTTGTTCGCTGCCGTCGGGCCCACGCCAGGCGTGGGCCGCGATGCGCTGCAGCGCGGCGATCTTGTCGTCGCTCATGAACTCGCCGCCGGTGTTGGCCTGGCGCACCGCTTCGCGGTCGGCGTCGAGTTGGGCCAGGCGCGCCTGGTAGGCCGCCTGGTCGAGCTCCCCCTTGAGCAGGGCGATCTCGGCGTCGCGACGCAGTACTTCGAAACGCGTGTCCACCAGTTCGATGCGGTCGAACAGGGTCTGCAGCTTGGTCGCCTTGTCGACCACGTGCACCGGCGTGGTGATCTTGCCGCAGTCGTGCAGCAGGCCGGCGATCTTGAGTTCGTAGCGGTCGGCTTCGGACATGTCGAAGTCCGCCAGCGGGCCGGCCTTGGTGCGCGCCACCGCGTCGGCCAGCAGCGTGGTCAGCGCCGGCACGCGCTCGCAGTGGCCGCCGGTGTAGGGCGATTTTTCGTCGATCGCGGTGTTGATCAGGTTGATCAGGGCCTCGAACAGGGTTTCGAGCTGGTCGACCAGCCGCCGGTTGTTGAGCGCGATCGCCGCCTGCGAGGCCAGGGATTCCACCAGCTGCTGGATCGCCGGCTCGAAGGCCAGGATGGTCCCGTCCGGCCCCTTGGCGTTGATCAGCTGCAGCACGCCGATCACCTGTCCGTCGTGGTCCTTCATCGGCACCGTCAGGAAGGACTGCGAGCGGTAGCCGGTCTTGGCGTCGAAGGCGCGGGTGCCGGAGAAGTCGTAGCCTTCGGCGGTATAAGCGTCGGCGATGTTGATGGTCTTGCCCGTCAGCGCCGCGTGCACCACCACCATCGAATCGTTGCCGCTGCCGTCTTCGCGGTGCAGCGGGATGGGCGGGAACTGGATGGGCTTGCCGTGGCGGCCGCCCATGAAATAACCCAGCGAGTCGTTGCGCAGCACCTCGAAGCGCAGGCTGTCGGCTTCGCGCAGGTAGAGCGTGCCGCCGTCGGCGTCGGCGAAGTCGCGGGCGGCTTCCAGGATGCGTTCGAGCAGGGTCGCCAGGTCGCGTTCGTGCGAGAGCGCGACGCCGATGTCGTTGAGGGTCTCGAGGCGGCTGAGGATTTCGGTTTCGGTACTCACGGCAGCGGCCGACGGTTGTCTGGCCGCCAACATGACGCCAAACGCCGCGGCGTGCAATCCGGCCCGGGCACGCGCCCGGGACCGTTCAGCGCCACCCCGCATCGCGTGCGGCACGCTCCTGCGCGGCGTCCAGCGGCTCACCGGACATGCGCGCCTGCATCTCGGCCAGCACGGCGGCGGGCAAGGGTCCGGAGGCCTGCCGCAGTTCGCCCCTCGGGGCCGGAGCCGAGCTCACGAGCACGGGCACCTGCCAGTCGCCGTGCCGATCGCGGCAAGCCAGGCCGTCCAGGTCGCGTTCGCCCTGCAGCCGGAAGCTGCGACAAAAACCACCCGCATCCTCCCGGAAGCTGATCCCGACCTGCAGCTCGCCCTGCGTTTCCGCCGCGAGCCGCGATTCAAGCGATTCCACCAAGGCGCCGCCGGCCACCAGGCGGCCGTCGCGGACATCAACAGGCCCCGCGGCCGGCGCAAGCGCGTATTGCGACACCGCGATGCCGAGCACGAGCGCGGCCGCCAGCGCCGTCCATTCCGGCAAGGCCCAGCGTCGGCGCGTGGGTTGTGGCAGGGCATGCACCGTCGCCGACGGTGGCACCGCGCCGCCGCTGGCGATCGCCAGCAGGTGGGCCGGCACGGGCTCGTCCAGCATCGGGTCGAAACTTTCCCGCAAGCTGGCGCGCAGGGCCTGTGCGCGGGCCACGGCAGCGGCGACAGCGGGATCCGCGGCCATCGCCGCTTCGACCTGCGCGATGCCGTCCGGGCCGAGTTCCCCGTCGACGTAGGCCATCAGGTCGGCGTCGGTCGGCGTCATGCGCCACCCCCGGCCGTGCCGCCCAGAAGCGCCTGCAGCGCATCGCGCCCGCGCGCCAGGCGGCTGGTCAGCGTGCCGATGGGCACGTCCATGGCCAGCGCGGCTTCGCGGTAGGACAGGCCTTCGATCAGTACCAGTGCAATCGCCATGCGTTGTTCCTCCGGAAGGCGGGCCATCGCCGCCTGCACCGACAGGGCCAGGTCCTGGCCCTCGAACGGTGTTTCACCCACGTGCGCCCCGTGCTCCTCGGGCGCGAAAATCCGCTGGCCGCGCTGCCGGGATCGCACTTCGTCGATCCAGGCATTGCGGACGATGCCAAATACCCAGGCATCGAGCCGGTGCCCCGGCCGCCACTGCGCCGAGCGTGCCAAAGCCCGCTCCAGCGCCACCTGCACCAGGTCGTCGGCGTCCGCCGGATCCCGCGCCAGGGTCCGGGCGAAACGCCGCAGCCGCGGCAGCAGGGCACACAGTTCCTGGTTGAAATTCATGCCGGTGTCAGTGACGGTCATGCTTGATTACGTCCCAGGGGGGCGATTTATTCCCGGCCCCGGGGGCCGGGGCGAGGCGGCCGGATGCTAACACCGCATGGAAGGATCGCCCCCCTTGCAACGTAGGCCCCTGACATGACCCGATGGATTCCCCTGCTGCTGGTCCTGCTGTTGCTGCCACGGGAGGCCGCCACGCTCGGCCTGCCGCTGCCGCTGCCGCGGCTGCCGGCCAGCCTGCCCGCGCCCGTGCAGGGCACGCTGGACCAGACCGGACGCGAACTGCGCCGGCTCCGCGAGCGCACCCTGCTTCGCGAACACCGGCAATGGCTGGAAGCAGACCCGCGCGGTGCACCCGCGGTGCGCAGCGAGGTGGTGGCCATCGCGCCCGATCCCGCCGCGCTGGCGCAGGCCCGGGCCGAAGGGTTCCGGGCGGTGCGCGAGTCGACGCTGGCGCCGCTGGACCTGCGCATCGTGGTGCTGCGCGCGCCCGAGGGCATGCGCGTGCGCACCGCGCTGCGACGCCTGGCGCGAATCGACCCCGCCGGCCATTACGACTACAACCACATCTACCTCGGATCCGGTGACCCGGCTTCGGCAGCCGGGGCCGCCAATGCACCGGCGCCGGGGCCAGCGCCGGAGCGCGTCGGCCTGGTCGACGGCGGCGTCGATGCCTCGCATCCCTTGCTGGCCGGCGTCCGGGTGCAACAGTGGGGATGCGCTGGAAGGCACGAACCGGAAAACCATGGCACCGCGGTGGCCTCGCTGCTGGCCGGGCAGGCCAGGGGCCAGGACCGCGTCGGCCGGCTTTTCGCCGCCGACATCTACTGCGGCCAGCCCACCGGCGGCGCCGTCACGTCCCTGGCCGAAGCCATGGCCTGGCTGGCCAGGGAGCGCGTGGCGGTGATCAACCTCAGCCTGGTCGGCCCGCCCAACCGCCTGCTGGAAACCCTGGTCGAATCAATGCAGGCGCGTGGCCACGTGCTGGTGGCGGCCGTTGGCAACGATGGCCCGGCCGCGCGGCCACTTTTCCCGGCGGCCTACCCCGGCGTGATCGGTGTCACCGCCGTGGACCCGAGCGATCGCCTGCTGCCCGAGGCTGTACACGGCGACGCCGTCGACTTCGCCGCACCGGGAAGCGGGCTGTGGGCCGCGCGGCCGGGCGGAGACCGGGCGACGGTGCGCGGAACCTCGTTCGCGGCACCCCTGGTGGCGCGACTGGCCGCCGGCGAAGTGCAGTCGCCCGCGCCGGGCGCGACCGAACACGTGATGCGGCAACTGAGGGCACGGGCCCGGGACATCGGCCGGCGCGGCCCGGACCCGCGTTTTGGCCACGGCCTGCTGTCGGCAGAGGCGCGCGAGTCCTGGGCCGAACCGATGAACGAACCTTGAACCGGCACGGCCGGCACGGAAGAAAACACGGCGCCCGCTCGTAAATCCCCCTGAAGCCGCAGATTGCCTGCGGCATCCAGGGAGACCGCCATGAACCACAAACTGATTGTTACCGCCGTCTTCGCCGCGCTGTTTTCGGCCAGCCCGATGCTGCACGCGCAATCGCTCGTCGGTGGCGCCACCGGCAACCTGCAGGGCGCCGTCGGCGTCGGCCCGGGTGGCCTCGGCGGCCAGGCCCCGATGGGCCGCCTGGGCGCGCGCGACACCTTGAACGGCACCCGGAACGAACTGCGCGGCAGCCTGGCCGAGCGTCGCGCCGAATTGCGCGAACTGCGTCGCCAGCAAAGTGCCGGGCGTGCCGCCGCCGAGGCGGCCGCCGAAGCCGCTGCCCATGCCGAAGCACGCGGCGGGGAAGACGGCCGCCTGCTCGCGGGTGCCGGTTCGATGCTCGGCGCCACGGCCGGCCAGTCGCAGGGGGCGGCGCAGGGGGCGGCTTCGCTCGCGGGCGCCGGCGCCGGCACGTTCCAGGACGCCGGCGAAACGCCTGAGCCGGCCGCGAATGACGCGGCACCGCCGGCCGCACGCGACGCGCCCCGCGTGGACGCCAGCGGCGCGGCAAACGCGGACGGCAATGCGTCGGCATCGCGCGATGGGGCTTCCGCGGGCGCGTCGGCCTCGGCCCGCGGCGACGCTTCCGTCGAACGCTGAGCCAGCCTCCCGGGCGACGGGCGCCAGCGCGGCGCCCGCCGCTTCGACACCTGAGAACCCGGTCATAAACCCCGGAATTGTCACGAAAAATTCATGGTAATCGGGTAGGCGGGCCTGTCATACGGATGTAACGTCGGTATGAACCAACCCCGCACCCGGAGCGCCACGATGAAAAAGATCCTTGTTTCCTGCCTGGCCTCCGCGCTGATGGCGGTTTCCGCAGGCGCCCTCGCCGAGCCGCAGCAGCCGGACGACAGCAACTTCAACCTTACCTTCGCGCTTGAACTCGATCGCGAGGGCCGCATCACCGCCCTGCAGCCGCAGCCGGCACTGGACAGCCCGGCGCTGATGGCGCGCATCGAATCCGAGGTCAGGGGCTGGGAGTTCCGTCCGGCGATGCTCGACGGCCAGCCCGTGCCCACCCGCACCTACCTGCGCCTGGGCGTGCGTGCGCCGGGCTTGCAGGCCGACAGGGCCCGCATCGTTTCGGCCACCACCGGTCCCGCGGTCGCGTCGATGACGGCGCCCGGTTACCCGCCGGCGGCCCTGCGTCGCGGCGAAGGCGGGCTGGTGCTGCTCAAGCTCAAGCTCGACACCCAGGGCCGCGTGCGCGGCGTCGCGACCCAGCCCGAGTCCTCGCCCAACCGCGCCTTCACCGAAGCCGCGAGCGCGGCGGCCAGGCATTGGCGCTTCCTGCCCGAACTGGCCAACGGCAAGCCGGTGGCCGGCGCGGTGATGATCCCGGTGTGTTTCCGCGCCGAGTCCGCCGAGCCGCAGGCCTGTGACTGGCAGGGCCCGCAGGGACAGCGCTTCACCCCGTCGTCGGTGGCAGTGGCCATTGAACCGGCCGCGCGCATCACCACCGACCTGGCCATCGCCAGCAACTAAGCGCGCCGACATCGCGCCGGCTTCGCCTATGCTTGGGCGATGCCGGCCGCGATCGAAATCCCGACCACCCTGGCCCACGCGCGCGGCGGCTACACCGCCACGGCGCGTTTTGGCGAACATGGCGACCCCGCCCAGCTGATCCTCGACACCGGCAGCAGCACGCTGGTGGTGCGGCCGCACGCATATGCCGCCGCTCGCGACGGCCAGCTGGCCGCGACCCCCTGGGTGCAGGAGATCCGCTACGGCGGCGGCGCCTGGGCCGGCCCGGTGCTGCAATCACGGCTGGCCTTCGGCCATGGCCACCACGCCCGCGCCATCGATGACGCGCTGTTCGCCTTGTGCGAAACCGACGATGCCCTGTTCCAGGGCACCGACGGCCTGTGGGGCCTGGCCTACCGCGACCTGGACCCGGCCTGGGATGTGTCGCCGCTGCTGGCGCAACAGGGGCATTCCCCGCCCGTGAGCTGGCCCTGGCCCTACGAACAGGGGCAAACGCTGGACCTGGGCCGCTTCCAGGATTTCCTGCACCAGCAGCCACGCACCCACCTGCAGCCCGCGTTCACCGCGCTGGAAGAAGAGGGCGTGGTGCGCAACCGCTTCGCGCTGGCGATCGGCCGGGCGGTCGCGCACGTGACGCACGAAAAACCGTCGCTCGCCGCCCTCGAAGCCGACCGGCTCAACCGCGGTGCGCTGGTGCTGGGCGGCGGCGCCGAACAGCAGCACCTCTACCGCGGCGGTTTCCAGGACATCCGCATCGTGCACGACCATTACTACAACGCGAACCTGCGCGCGGTGCGCGTCGGCAGCGGTGACCCGATTCCGGTGCCGCCGCTGGAAGCGTCGCGGGTCGCGGCGATGGGCAGCAACGCCATGCTCGACACCGGCTGCAGTTTCCTGGTGCTCGAAGCCGGCACCTACGCGGCGGTGATGGCGGGATTTGCCCGGCACGACCCGCGACTGACCGCCCTGGTCGAACAGTCGCAGCTGGCCTTCCGCACCGGCGGGGGACTGCCCCAGGACCTGGCGCAGCATCGCGATTGGCCTGACCTGCATTTGATGCTCGAAGCGCCCGGCGGCGGCGACACCACCCTGCGCGTGACGGCTGCGCATTATTGGCCGCACAACGCCCTGCGCCCGGGCCAGGCACTGTGCCTGCTGGCGCCTGCGCTGCCGCACTTCGGAGGGCAGTCGATCCTCGGCTTGCCCTTGTTCGCGGGACGCTACGTGGTGTTCGACCGGGATCGCGCGCAGGGAACCGGCGTCGTCCGGATGGCGGCTGGCCGTGACTGAGCTACCCGAGCTGTCGGGACCCACGCTCTTGCTACGACCGCTGGGCCGGCAGGACCAGTCTCTCTACACCGGCTTGTACGGCCACCCGGACACCATGGGCCGGATCATGCCGGCACTCGACGCCCCGCGTGCACGACGCGCCTTCGAAGCTCAATTGCTTGAACTTGCAGGCGCCCGGCCCGCCCGCCTCACGTGGACGCTCGCCGAGAAACCCGATGGCCAGCCATTCGGCCTGCTGGGGCTGGTGCGGGACGCAAACGGCGGCGCGGAAATAGGCGTGGTCCTGCCGCCCGGTCGCCAGGGAAAGGGCCATGCCACCGAAGCCATCGCGACGGTCGCCGACCATGTGTTCCAGGATCCGGGCTTCTCGTGCCTCTACACCCGCCACGCCAGCGGCCACGAACCCGCGGCTGCCCTGATGCGGCGGCTGGGCTTCGAACCCGCGCCCGGTGGTGCACCTCCGCATCCGGTTCGCTGGATGCTCCGCAACCAGGCATGGCGCCGGGCCCGACGCGACAAGCCAGGCCCGTTCAGCTAACCTCGGACGGGTCATCGGGGGAGACGCCAGGGACCATGGAAAAACAAGGGAGTCTGGCGTGCGTGGGCCTGGGCATGACCCTGGGCGCGCACCTGGGGCCACGGTCGCGCAACCATATCGAGCAGGCCGACGTGGTCTTCGTCGCGGTGTCCGACCCACTGGTCGAACTGTGGGTGCAGGAAATGCACCCGGACGTGCGCAGCCTCCAGCCCCACTACCAGGAAGGCAAGGCCCGCACCGAAACCTATCGGGAGATGGTCGAGGCGATGCTGGCCGAGGTCCGTGCCGGCCGCAGGGTCTGCGGGGCGTTTTACGGCCATCCCGGCGTTTTCGCCCAGGCGCCGCATCGCGCCGTCGCGCAGGCGCGCCGAGAAGGTTATGCGGCCCACATGGAACCGGGCGTGTCGGCCGAGGACTGCCTCTATGCCGACCTGGGCATCGACCCGGGCGAAGTGGGCTGCCAGCATTACGAAGCCAGCCAGCTGATGTTCTACCGCCGACGGCTCGACGCCAGCGCCTACCTCGTCGTCTGGCAGGCCGGCCTCGCCGGCGATCGCAGCCTGGCCAGGTTTTCCACGCCCGCCGCCTATCGCCGGGTGCTGCGTGACCTGCTGGCCGAAGACTATCCGTTGAACCACGAGTGCATCGTCTACGAGGCGCCCACCCTGCCGATCCACGCCCCGCGCATCGAGCGGTTCGCGCTGTCGGCGTTGGCGGACGTCACGCTCGAGGCACATTCCACCCTCGTCCTGCCACCGGCGATGCCCCTTCAGCGAAACGACGCGCTGCTCGAGCGCCTGGCGGCACTGGACGAGTCCCTGCAGCACCCTTCCACCGACCGACCCACCCTAGGGAGCACGTAATGTCCAACCTGATCCAGTTCCTCGAGCGCCTCGGCAGCGATGCCCGGCTGTCGCACATGAGCGAAACCGACTACCTCGCCGCGGTTGAATCCGCGTCCCTCGACGACGCACCCAAGCAGGCGCTGCGCAGCCGTGACGCCGGCACGCTCAACGAGCTCGCCGGGGGTCGCCTTCGCATGATGTGCATCCTGTTCCCGGCCGAAGGCGACGACAACAAGCAGGACGAGCAGCCCGACGAGGGCGATCAGCCCGATGACGGCGAAACCAAGGAATCGATCCACCTTTCCGGATTGAACTGAAGCCGGCGGAACGATGAAAAAGGGACTCGCAGGCTTGCTATTGGCGGCGCTGATGCTGGCGCCGCCGCTTGCCTGCGCGTCCCCCGCCTTCGAGGCCATGCTGCGCCAGGCGGATGCGGTGCGCAGCTCCGACCCGGAACAGTTCGCCAGCCTGCTCGGCCAGCTCAATGCCAGCATCGGCTCGGCAAGCACCCGCCAGCGCGAACACCTCGAATACCTCAAGGCCTACCAGCTCGCCTTCAGCGGCCGCTTCGACCTGGGCATCGAGGCCGCGAAAAGCCTTTTTGAACGCAGCACCGACGTGCGCACGCGGTTCCGCGCCGGCGCGCTGATCGTCAATGCCTACGCGTCGACGCGGGATTTCGGCGAGGGCCTGCGTTACCTCAACCAGATCCTGCCGCTGGCCGGGCAGATCGACGAGCCCGAGCTGCGCCACCACGGCTGGGCGGCCGCAGGCTCGATCAGCAACCACGTGGGCCAGTACCAGGACGGCCTGCGCTACACCGACCTGATCCTCGCCGACTCGCCCTCCGAGCGGACCCGCTGCTTCGCCGGCACCCTGCGCATGGAGTCCTTGTACAAGCTTGGGCAGCTGGAGGAGCGCGAGGATGAACTGCGCGGGATGATCGAACAATGCCAGGAAGCGGGAGAACCGCTGTTTGGCAACTATGGCCGGGGTTATCTCGCCCGGCTGATGGCCGATCGCGGCGAACGCAACGAGGCGGTGGTTTTCCTCAACCGCTACCTTCCCGAGGTGAAGGCCTCGGGTTACCCACGCGCCATTGGCGAATACCATTCGATCCTCGCCGAAATCTACCTCGATTCCGGCGATTTCTCCCAGGCCGAGCAGCATGCCCGCGAAACCATTGCCCAGGGCGCGATGATGACCAACTCGGCGCCCCTGGTGGTCGCCTGGCGGGTGTTGTTCGAAAGCGCGTTGCAGCGTGGCGACACCGCCGCCGCCCTCGCGCACCACATCAACTATTCCGACGCCAGCCGCGCCTATGTCAACGAAGTCGGTGCCCGCGCCCTGGCCTACGAACAGGTGATGAGCGAAACGCGGGAAAAAAACCAGACCATCGAGCTGCTCAACCGCGAGAACCAGGTGCTGCAGCTGCGTGACCAGGTTTCGACCCAGGCCCGGCGCAACGAGCAATTGCTCGTGGCACTCCTGGTCGTGCTGTTGGGGACCATCGCGTTCTGGGCCTGGCGCACCAAGCGCGCGCAGATCCTGTTCCGCCGCCTGGCTGAAACCGACGCGCTGACGGGTGTGTCCAACCGCATGCATTTCAGCCACCGCGCACAAGAGGCCCTGGCCTATTGCCGCAAGGAGGGCGAGGAAGTCGGCCTGGTGATGTTCGACCTGGACGAGTTCAAATCCATCAACGACCGTTTCGGCCACGCCACCGGCGACTGGGTCTTGGTCGAAGTGGCGAAGGTCTGCGCTGACATCTGCCGCAAGAACGACCGTTTCGGGCGGCTCGGCGGCGAGGAGTTCGCCTTCCTGCTGGTGGGCTGCGACCTGCCGTCGTCCGTGGCGATGGCGCAGGCCTGCCGCAAGCGCATCGCCGCCATCGACACCTCGGCCACCGGACACATGTTCCACGTCACCGCCAGCTTCGGCGTCGCGGGCACCCGCGCCTGCGGCTACGACTTCCTGACGCTGCTCAGCCGCGCCGACGACGCGCTCTACCAAGCCAAGCACGCTGGCCGCGACCGCGTGCGCACGCACGGCCTGGAATCGGACACCTCCGCGATCGCCGCAACCTGATTTCCTTCAGCTGCGGTTTGGGTCGACTTCACGGTTTGCAGCCGAACTGTGACCGCAGACGCAACCAATCCGTGCCGCACTGCCGCATTTGGTCGGGAAGTGTGCGCGGAATCCCACAGTGGGCAACTGTGATCCTTTGCCCATCAATAACTTAGGTGGATTCCTAGACTGTTCTCCAAGGAACGCGAAGACCTCCCCCGGCTTCGGTTCTTCCCCCCGGGAGCAGCACGATGAACGCCAAGCGCCTCGCCAAGCCCGCCCTCCTCTTCCGCCTCGCGGCCGTCGCCGCGCTGGCGATGGCCTTCGCCCAGCCCGCCCTTGCCCAGGGCGAATTTTCGGTCGGCAGCGAAGGTGCGAAGGTTTCGGCCTCGGCGACGATCCAGTTCAAGATCGTGGTGCCCGAAAACGTTCGCTTCGACAGCAAGTCGCTCGGCATCGAACAGCAGCCGCGCAAGGCGCACATGCCGCAGGTGCAGCGCCTGGTCGCCATGCACGAAGGCCTGCAGCAGGTCACGCTCGCCACGCCCTGAGCCCCACCGCCGGCAACCCGGCCCTGCAATAATCAGGCGGTCCATCCGGGGCCGCCCATGCCGCAAGACCTTCCCGAAACCGACCGCTTCCGCCTGCGCGAGCTGCGCGCGGACGATGCCGCCTTCGCGCTCGCCCTGCTCAACGACCCGGGCTTCCTGGCCCATATCGGCGACCGCGGCGTTCGCGACCTCGACCAGGCCAGCACCTACCTGCGCGAAGGCCCCATCGCCAGCTACGCCCGCAACGGCTTTGGCATGTGGGCCGTCGAGATGAAAAACGACGGCAGCCTGGCCGGCATGTGCGGCCTGATCCGCCGCGACCTGCTGCCCGGCCCGGACCTGGGTTATGCCTTCCTGCCGCAGTGGCGCGGCCAGGGGCTGGCGCGCGAGGCCGCGTTGCTGTCGCTGCAGATAGCCTTCGGGCCGCTCGCGCTGCCGCGGGTGCTGGCCATCGTCACCATCGGCAACGCCGCCTCGCGCCGCCTGCTTGAATCAGTCGGCATGCGCCTGCAGGGCCCGCGGGCCCTGGATGGCGAAACGCTGCTGGTTTACGAAATCGACCGTCCGGCCGCGGCTACACCGGCGTCGGGTTCCGGTAGCTGAAACTGGCCTGGTGCCAGAAGGGATACGGCTTGGGCCGGTCGCTGGCGGCGTCCAGGCGCGCGACCTGCTCGTGCGTCAGGTTCCAGCCGACGGCACCCAGGTTCTGGCGCAGCTGGTCTTCGTTGCGGGCGCCGACGATGACGCTGCTCACCGTCGGCCGCTGCAGGGCCCAGTTCAGCGCCACCTGCGGCACGGTCTTGCCGGTTTCCGCCGCCACCTCGTCCAGCGCGTCCACCACGCGGTACAGGTAATCCTGGTCGACCTGGGGTCCGCTGTCTGCGGCGACCCTGGACTGCAGGCGGCTGTTTTCCGGCAAGGGTTGGCCGCGGCGGATCTTGCCGGTCAGCCGGCCCCAGCCCAGCGGGCTCCAGACGATGGCGCCCAGGCCCTGGTCGGCGGCCAGGGGCATCAGTTCCCATTCGTAGTCGCGGCCGACCAGCGAGTAGTACGTCTGCTGGGCCACGTAGCGCGGCCAGCCGTGGCGGTCGGCGGCAGCCAGCGACTTCATCAGGTGCCAGCCGCTGAAATTGGAGACGCCGACGTATCGGATCTTGCCGGCCTGCACCAACGCGTCGAGCGTGGACAGCACTTCCTCCACCGGCGTGCGGGTGTCCTGGCCGTGCAGCTGGAAGATGTCGATGTAGTCGGTGCCCAGGCGCTTGAGCGACGCGTCCACCGAGCGCTGCAGGTGGTGGCGCGAGGAGCCCACCTGGTTCTCGCCGGCGCCGAAGCGGAACGTCGCCTTGGTGGAGATGATGAGCTCGTCGCGCGCCCGGTGTTTGATGGCCTCGCCCAGGATCGACTCGGCGGCCCCCTTGGAATACATGTCGGCGCTGTCGAACATCGCGGCGCCGGCCTCCAGGCAGATATCCACCAGGCGCCGCGCCTGCGCCACGTCGGTGGCGCCCCAGGCCTTGAAGAACTCGCCTTCGCCGCCGAAGGTGCCGGTGCCGAAGGACAGCGCGGGAACACGGAAGCCGGAGCGGCCGAGGTAGCGGTATTCCATGGGGGTCTCCTGAAATAAAAACGGGGCGGGTGCCGAAGCACCCACCCCGCTGATCTTGCTTTCGCGCGCGTTACCGCATCGCGAATCCGGGCATCAGGCCGCGGAATCCTTCAGCTTCTTGAGCGGACGGATCTTCACCTTGACGGTGGCCGGCTTGGCGGCGAACCACTGTTCTTCCTTGGTGAAGGGGTTGATGCCCTTGCGCTTGGGCTTGGCCGGCACGTTGACCGAGGTGATCTTGAGCAGGCCCGGCAGGGTGAAGCTGCCCGCGCCCTTCTTGGAAACCGAGCCGTGCACGGCGTTCTCGAGCGCCGCCAGCACGGCGCGCACGTCCTTGGAGGCCAGGCCGGTGTTGTCGGCGATGTGCGACACCAGACCCGACTTGGTCAGCGCTTCCTTGATCGGCTTGGGCGCGGCCGGCTTGGCAGCGGCCTTCGGGGCAGCCTTCTTCTTCGCAGCTTTCTTGGTAGCCATTTATTTTGTTCCCGTGATTCTGGATGGGTAATTGGGGTGCCTGGGCTTTCCCCGGCCTAGCGAATGTAGGCCAAGTTCCAGTCGCCGCCAAGTGCAAAAGCGCTAAAAACACGGGTTTTTTTCATTACCGGCGAAACCGGGCCCCTTAAAACCTGCCGCGGCCCCCGGCCAGCACGCCGGGGACCGCGGAGGACGGGCGGTCTTAGGCCGCCTTGGCCCGCTTCAGGTCACGCATCTGGTCGTGCATCTTCTTGACCTCGGGCAGGTAGCGCGCGGCCAGCTCACGCACCTTCGGCGGCTGGTCGCCGTCGATGGCATCGCGGAAGGCTTCGAGTACGCGGTCTTCCTGCTCTTCGATCGAAGAAATCCAGGCCGCGTCGGCGTCCTTGACCATCTTCGACTTCAGGTTGGCATAACCCTCGCGGATGCCGCCCAGCCAGGTGCCGTCGTTGTCGGGCTCGGCGCCCTGCTTGGACACTTCGGCCTTGAGGTCGGCGGCGATCGCCTTCTTTACCTGGGCCGTATTGGTGAACAGCTCGCGGTAGGCAGGCTGGTTGGTTTCCCTGGCGGCATGCTCATGGAACTCGATGCCGTCGTTGAGGGCTTCGACCAGGTGGTTGAGGGTGGCGGTGGTCTTGTTCGTCATGGTGTCCTCCTTGGACTTGTCTTCCTTAGTGGGTGGTGCTCGGTCCTGGCCGGGGGGCTCAGTACTCGTCTTCAAGCTCGTCGGCCATGTCTTCGGCCGCGTCGAGCATTTCGTCGCCGGCCTCCTGGCGCTGCTGCGCGGCTTCCTTGGCGGCGTCATACCGGGCCTCGGCCTCGTCGTTGCAGGCGTCCTCGGCGTTGCCTTCCAAGGCATCGCACTTTTGCTTGGCGATTTCGTAGGCACCCTCGGCTGCCGTCAGTTCAAGGTCTTCGCGCTGGTCGATCGCGTCTTCCATCGTGTCCGCTTCGACGAAGTCCTCGCGGGCCTCCCGGGTGTCTTCTGCAGCTTCGACGCGCGCTTCGGCGACATCCTCGGCGGTTTCCTGCGGGGTCTCCTGGCAGGCCGCGAGGGCCATCACGATCGCCAGCGACAACACGGTGCGGGTGAACTTGTTCATGCGATAGCTCCATGGTTGGGGATGTCACGATGCCGCCGCTGCCCCAGCACGGGCGGCGACGGTCTCGTCATGGAACAGGGAGCAAGGGGCGTGCCAAGCACGGGGGCATGCAGGATCAAGGACTTGCGGTGCCCTCGCCGACCGGGATCGTGCGATATGCATGGCCGCGCGTGCAGCCTGCACGGCAAAACCCTGCAGCGGGCTATTCGACCCGTCGTATCTCGAGCGTGAAGCAGGCGCCGCCCGCCGGCGCCGGGTCGTACCAGAGGTCGCCGCCCATCGCACGCGCTTTTTGCTTGGCCAGCGACAAGCCAAGGCCGGTCGAACTCTCGCCACCGGTCGGCTGGCTCGAGAGCGTGGCGAAACGCCGGAACAGGTCGCCCTGCTCGGCCTCGGAAATGCCCGGCCCCTGGTCGATGACCTGGAAGCGCGCCTTGCCGCCGTGCGCGGCCGCCCTGACCGTGACCACGCTGCCGGAGGGCGCGTATTTCACCGCGTTCGAGACCAGGTTCTGGAGCACGTGGCCCAGGGCGATGCGCTGGCCGCGCACCAGCAGGCCGGGTTCGAGCTGCAGGTCCAGGCGCATGCCCTTGCCTTGCGCATGCTCGGCATGGGCATCCACGGCTTCCTGCACCACCTGGCCCGCCGGCAGCGGCTCGACCGCTTCACCGCGCGCTTCGTCGGCCGCCTGGTCGAGCACCGCCTGCAGGAACAGCAGGCCGGTATCGGCGGCGCTGCGGATCGACTCGATCAGCTTGCCACCGGCCTCGTCCGCCTGCCGGCCGGCGAGCATATCGGCCGAGAACAACACGTTGGTGAAATGGTTGCGCAGGTCGTGGGCGATCAGCTCGAGGCTTTCCTGTCGTTCCTGCGCCAGGCGCTGCATCTGGTCACGCGCAAGCTTGAGCGCCGTGTGCGCGCGCACCCGCGACAGCAGTTCCTCGGGCACGAAAGGTTTGGTGACGTAGTCCACGGCGCCTGCGGAAAAAGCGCGCACCAGGGACTCGCGTTCGTGGTCGGCGGTCAGGAAGATCACCGGCAATCCGCGCGTCGCCTCGTTGGCCCGCAGGGCCTCGAGCACGTCGAAGCCATCCATGCCGGGCATGCGCATGTCCAGCAGCAGCAGGTCGGGCGGGTCTGCAACGATGCCCGCGAGGGCTTCCTTGCCACTCAGGCAGGGCGTCACGTCGAAACCGTCGCGGGCAAGCAGGCCGCCGACTAGGCTGACATTGGCCTCCTGGTCGTCGACCACCATGACCAGCGGGGCACGTTCACTGTTCATCGCAGAGAGCCTCCGGAGCGGGGCAGCTGGCCAGGAGCAGGCGCATGCTGGTGACGTCGAAGGCGTCCACCGCCTCCTTGAGTTCGCGGGCGTGCCGGTCCAGCGCCGGCCAGTCCAGGCGTCCGGCCAGGCCGGCCAGGTGGCCGGCGGCGGCGGCCACTTCGCGCACGCGCAGGTTGCCGCGCATCGCCGGCAAGGTGGCCCGCAGGGCAGCGAGTTCGGCCAGGGCCTCGGCGTCTTGCCGGCGCGGACCGGGGTCGCGTTCGGGCGCCGGGGCCGGAACCGGCGTGGACGCATGCGCCTCATCCCGGCGCGGGGGGAAGTGCAGGGCCAGCGCCTCGAACAGGTCGGCTTTCGAATACGGCTTGCGCACGTAACCGTCAAAACGCGCGCGCACCCAGTTCTCGTCTTCGCTCATGCTCGAGGCCGTCACCGCGACCACCGGGATGTCGCGCCATCTTGGATTGGCGCGAATGCGCTGCAGGGCCTGGTCGCCGGAAAGGATGGGCATGCGCAGGTCCATCAGCACCACGTCGGCGCCCTTGGCCTTGAGTTGTTCCAGTGCCACCAGCCCGTCGCCCGCCTGCATGACCTGGTGGTGCGAACTGGCGAGGTAGGCGACGGCGAGGTCACGGTTCCAGGCGACGTCGTCCACCACCAGCACCTTGAGCGGCGGCAGCAGGTCGAAGTCGATCTGCTCGCTGCGGCCGGGCTGCTGGCTTACCGAATCCATGCTAATCACGCGTTCGGGAATGTCGAGGCGGAAGACCGAGCCCTCGCCGACCGTGCTGTCGGCCGAAAGTTCGCCGCCCATCAGTTCCGCCAGTCGGCGCACGATGCTCAGGCCCAGGCCGGTCCCTTCGCGGTTCTTGCCGTCGACGCTGTCGCCCTGCTCGAAGGGTTCGAAGATTACCCCCAGCTGGTGCGCGGCGATGCCGGTGCCGCTGTCGAGCACTTCGATGCGCAGGTCGCAGCGGTCTTCGTCCTTGCCCGGGTGGCAGCCCACGCGCACGACCACGCCGCCGGTCTCGGTGTATTTCACCGCGTTCGACACCAGGTTGATCAGCACCTGGCGCAGGCGCACCGGGTCCACCATCACCGGCAGCTCGGCGCGGCCGTCGAAGTCGGCGCGCAGGCTGATGCCCTTGTCGGCGCAGGCCTGCTGGAACATGGTCAGGGTCTGGTCGACGATCTCGCGCAGGTCGGTGGCCTCTTCGCGCAGCTCGAGCTTGCCGGCCTCCATCTTCGACAGGTCCAGGACGTCGTTGATCAGCGACAGCAGGGCCTGGCCGCTCTTGCGGATCGAGTCGACGTAGGTGGCCTGGCGCGGGTCCATCGGTGTTTCGGCCAGCAGGTTGGTGAAGCCGAAGATGGCGTTCATCGGCGTGCGGATCTCGTGGCTCATGCTGGCCAGGAACACCGACTTGTCCTGGCTGGACTGGCGCGCCTGCTCGGCGCGCAGCTCGAGCCGCATGGCTTCCTGGGCCTGGCGCTGCATGCGCCGCGTCGCCAGGAAACCAACCAGGCCGGCCGCCAGCGCCAGTGCGTTGGCAACCATCACCGTCGCCCAGTTCTGCCGGATCATCTTGTTGCGCTTGGCCCGGTGTTCGACCAGCTGAGCCTCCTCGTGCGCGACCAGGTTCGCCACCATCGCCTGCATCTCGGCAAGCAGGCGCGCACCGGTGCCGCTGTCGAGCCGTTGGGCGACGCGCCGGTCGGCCGCCGGGTTGCCCTGGGCGGTCAGCGCCTTGAGCGATTGAAGCTCCGAGTAATAACGCAGCCGGTCGGCGTTCTTGATCGCCAGCACCTCGACCAGATGCGAGGACACCGGGTCGCCGGCCGTCTGGGCCTTGAGCCTCTTGAGGCTGGCGTCGAGCTCACCGAGCACGGCGCGGTACTCGTTGAGGAACTCCGCGCGGCCGGTGATCAGGTAGCGCATGCCGTGCGCCTCGCTGTCGCCGATCTGGCCCCAGTCGGCGCTGGCCTGCTGCAGCAGCAGCTGGCTCTGGCTGGTGCGTTCGACGGTTTGT
The DNA here is from genome assembly GCA_964643705.1 of uncultured Arenimonas sp. Classification (GTDB taxonomy): domain Bacteria; phylum Pseudomonadota; class Gammaproteobacteria; order Xanthomonadales; family Xanthomonadaceae; genus Arenimonas. The sequence goes on from CAZXTV010000002.1 coordinate 17,763, forward strand.
TCGAGCTCTTCGGTGGCGCGCAGCGACAGCAGCGAGGTACCCGCCAGCACGGCCACCGCGAACAACATCAGTCCCGTGAAAACGCGATAGCGGAAGTTCGCTCTTATTTGCGGCATGTCTGCCTTCCCCCCTGGCGGCGCGGCGGCGCCGCCGGTTCAACTGTTTATCAACCAGATGGTGCCGTTGAGCACCAACGCGAAACTGACCCAAAGCACCATCGGCACCTGCAGGTAACCGGCCAGGGGGCGGACGCGGCCGAAGCTCAGCGTCATCCACACCAGCGCGCCCCAAAGCAGCGAGATGTCCAGGAAGGCCAGGGCCGGCGACTGCAATCCGAAGAACAGCGGCGTCCAGGCCAGGTTGAGCAGCGCCATCAGGCCGAAGGCAAACCAGGCCATGGGACGCGCGGCATCGGGGGACGGCCCGGGCTCGCGCGCGACCATCCAGGCGCCGACGCCCAGCAGCACGTAAAGCATTGTCCAGACCGGTCCGAACAACCAGGACGGCGGGTTCCAGGGCGGTTTTTCCAGGGCCTGGTACCAGTCGCCCGGCGGGAACAGCACGCCGATCGAGGCGCCGGCCGCGACCGCGATGACCACCCAGGCAAGCAGCGCCACCCCGTCGCGCACGTCCACCGGCCACGGCGGCGGGCCGCCGGTGGCAAGCGCTGTACTGCGGTAGGCGTGACGTTCGTACTGCACTTGCCGGCTCCGTGGGTCCTGGCTCACAGCCCGTAGGCCTTGCGCTTGCGGTAAAGGGTGGAACCGTCGATGCCGAGCGTGCGCGCCGCGGCTTCCAGGGTTTCCACGTTGGCCATGACGGCCTCGATGTGGGCGCGTTCAAGCGTCTCGAGCGATACCGGCGCGCCGACGCCCACGCCGTTGGCCGCGCCGGCCGCTGCGGTTTCTCCGCCCAGGGCCAGGTGTTCGGGGCCGATGTCCTCGCCGGTGCACAGGATCACCGCGCGTTCGATCACGTTCTGCAGTTCGCGCACGTTGCCCGGCCAGGGATAGGCCTGCATGCGCGCCAGCGCCTTCTCGGACAGGCGCCGGGCCGGCAGGTGGTAGCTGTCGGCATAACGCCGCACGAAACCATTGGCCAGGCCGGCCAGGTCCTCGCGGCGATCGCGCAGCGGCGGCAGCACGAGGCTGATCACGTTCAGGCGATAGAGCAGGTCGAGGCGGAAGCTGTTGTCGCGCACCATCGCCTCGAGGTCGCGGTTGGTGGCCGAAATGATCCGCACGTCGGCGCGCCGGGTATCGGGTTCGCCGATGCGTTCGTATTCCTTGTCCTGGACGAAACGCAGCAGCTTGGGCTGCAGCGCCAGCGGGAAGTCACCGACTTCGTCGAGGAACAGCGTGCCGCCGTCGGCGTGGCTGGCGCGACCCTGGGTGCTCTGGGTGGCGCCGGTGAACGAGCCCTTGGCGTGGCCGAAGAGTTCGCTCTCGAGCAATTCGGCCGACAGCGACGGGCAGTTGACCGTGGCGATCGGCCGCGACGAGCGCGGACTCCAGCCGTGGATGGCATTGGCCAGCACGCCCTTGCCGGTACCGGACTCGCCAAGCAGCAGCACGTTGGCGTCGGTGCGCGCCACCTGGCGGGCAACCGCCAGCACCTCGGCCATCGCCGGGCTTTTCGATTCCAGCGTGGTCGCCTGGCGGGGCTGCTGTCGCTCCAGGGATTCGAGGCGGGCCAGCAGGTCCAGCGTGTCGAGCTGGCGGGCGACCGCGATGCGCAGCTGCGCCGGCGAACAGGGTTTGACCAGGTAGTCGGCGGCGCCTTCGGCGATCGCACGTACCGCGTCTTCCACCTGCGAATGCGCGGTCACCATGATCACGCGCAGACCCGGCGCCAGCTCCCGCAGCCGCGGCAGCGCCTCGAGCCCCGACTCGCCGGCGATGTCACGGTCGAGCAGGCAGACGTGGAAGGGCTGGCTGGCGGCCAGCTTCAGCCCGTCGCGCAGGCGCGTGGCCGTGCTGACGCGATAGCCGGCATCTTCCAGGCACAGGCTGAAGTTCTGCAGCAGCCCGGTGTCGTCGTCGATGGCCAGTATCCGCCCCTGGGGGGCGGCGGGGGGGTTGCTCACGGTTTGCTCCAAAAGGCCTGGAAAATTGCCAGCAAGCGGCGTGCCATGCACCACGTTGTTGATCTGCAAGAGGTTTTATCCGGCGGGTCTGCGGATTGCATGCATTTTGCATTCATACTGCTCAGGTGCAATGCATTTTGCAAATACGCGGCTCCCGCTAGACTGGCGTCCTTTCCCCTGCAGGCGTAATCCATGAGCGACACCCCGCCCGACCGACTCTGCGTCAATCCCCGCAGCCCCTTCCATGACGAAGCCCTGCTCGAACGCGGCATCGGCGTGCGCTTCAACGGCGTGGAGCGCACCAACGTCGAGGAATACTGCGTATCCGAAGGCTGGGTCCGGCTGCCGGTCGGCAAGTCGCTCGACCGCCACGGCAACGCGATGACCATGAAGGCCAAGGGCAAGGTCGAAGTCTGGTTCCTGGACGCCACGCCGCCGGCGTGACCCAGAATCCCGACCGCCTCGACGCCGTCTACGACGCCCTGGTCGGCGATGAGGATGGCCGGGTCTGCAAGGACATCCCGGACAGCGCCTGCACCCGGCTGCCGGGCAACTTCTTCCGCCAGCTCGGGGCCATGGCGCTGAGCAAGCTCGGCGACGCGCTGGCCAGCCCGAAGACGACGCTGGCCTGGACCCTGGGCGCGCTGGGTGCGCCGACATGGATGGTTGGCCTGCTGGTGCCGATCCGTGAGTCGGGATCGATGCTGCCGCAGCTCTTCATCGCCGCACGTGTGCGTGCGCTGCCACGGCGCAAGCCGGTATGGCTGCTGGGGGCGCTGGGGCAGGCCGCGGCGGTGGCCGGCATGGCGGCCGCGGCGTTCTGGCTTGAAGGCGCGCTGGCCGGCGCGGTGATCCTGGGCCTGCTGGTGTGTTTCAGCCTGTCGCGTGGCCTCAATTCAATCGCCAGCAAGGACGTGCTGGGCAAGACCGTGCCCAAAACCCGGCGCGGCCGGCTGGGCGGATATGCGGCCAGCGTCTCGGGCGCGATCAGCCTGGCCGTGGGCGGCGCCTTGCTGTGGCGGGGCCAGGACGCTGGCCCGGCATTGCTCGCCGGGCTGCTTGTCGTGGCGGCGGCGTGCTGGCTGCTGGCCTCGCTGGTTTACGGCGGCATCCGGGAAGAGCCGGGCAGCACCGAGGGCGGCGCCAATGGCATCACCGAAGCGCTGGGCAAACTGCGGCTGCTGCGTGACGAACCGGATTTCGGGCGCTTCGTGCTCGCGCGGGCGCTGCTGCTGGTGTCGGCGCTGAGCTCACCGTTCGTGGTGCTGCTGGCCCGCGCGAACGGCATCGGCGGCTGGGATGGCCTGCCCCTTTTCCTGCTCGCCGCGGGCGCGGCCTCGCTGCTGTCGAGCCCCTTCTGGGGCCGGTTCGCCGACACCTCGAGCCGGCGCACGATGATTGCTTCGGGCAGCCTTGCCAGCGCGGTCGCGCTGGCCGCGATCGCCACCGATGCCTGGCTCGACGGCGAAGCCGGGGGCTTGGTGCTGGTGGGCCTTTTCTTCGTGCTGGGCGTTGCCCATGACGGCGTGCGCCTGGGTCGCAAGACCTACCTGGTGGACCTGGCCGGCGGCAACAAGCGCACGGACTACGTCGCGGTCAGCAATACCGCCATGGGCGTGCTGCTGCTGGTGACCGGCGCGATCACCGGCGCGGTGGGCACCGCCTCGGTTCCGGCGGCGCTGGCGGTGCTGGCCGGCATGGGCATGGCCGGCGCCTGGCTGTGCCTGCGCCTGCCCGAGGTGCAGCAGCCCGGCTAACCGCGCACGAAGTCGCTGAATCCGTTGACGTGCTTGCGCAGCAGTTCGCGCACGTCCTCGTCCTGGAGCTTGCCCTGGTCGTCGAACACTTTGTGGGCGCGCGAAACCATCAGCTCCATGCCGCACCAGTAGCGCATGCCCAGGGTGCGGAACACCGGCAGCCAGGCGTTCTGCGCGAGCACGGTGCCAAAGCCCGCCGGCGAGGCGCCCAGAAGCGCCACCGGGCGACCGGCGAAGACGCGGTCCTTGTCCTTGGGCGGGCGGGACATCCAGTCGATGGCGTTCTTGAGTACGCCGGGAATCGAATGGTTGTACTCGGGCGTGCAAAGGACCAGCCCGTCGCAGGCGGCCAGCTTGTCCTTCAGGGCTTCGACGGCGGCCGGGATGCCGTCCTTCTCCTCGGCGTCGCCGTCGTAAAGCGGGATGCCGTGCAGGGTGGCAACCTCGAGTTCCACGCCCTCGGGCAGCAGGTCGCCGGCGGCATGCAGCAGGGCGGTGTTGTAGGAGCCTGCGCGCAGGCTGCCGGAAACGCCGAGCAGTCGGGTCATGGTCTTGCTCCTTGCGTGCGGGGGAGCGCCCACCCTAACGACCCGGATGTTCACGACCCGTGCACGCCCCGGCAGGCGCTACCATGGTGTTCCCGACGCCCTGCCCCTCCCCATGGACCCCATCCTTTCGATCCGCGGCCTTGGCAAGACCTACGCGAGCGGCCATGTCGCGCTCAAATCGGTCGACCTGGACATCCGCCGCGGCGAGATCTTCGCCCTGCTCGGCCCCAATGGCGCCGGCAAGACCACCCTGATCTCGATCGTCTGCGGCATCGTCAACGCCAGCCGCGGCAGCGTGACCGCCGACGGCCACGACATCGTGCGCGAATTCCGCCAGGCCCGCGCCAGAATCGGCCTGGTGCCGCAGGAACTGAGCACCGACGCCTTCGAGACCGTCTGGTCCACGGTGCGCCTGAGCCGTGGCCTGTTCGGAAAACCGCGCGACGACGCCCACCTGGAAAAGGTGCTGCGTTCGCTCAGCCTCTGGGACAAGCGCGACAGCAAGATCATGGCGCTGTCGGGCGGCATGAAGCGGCGCGTGCTGATCGCCAAGGCGCTGGCGCACGAACCGGCCATCCTGTTCCTGGACGAGCCCACCGCCGGCGTCGACGTCGAACTGCGCCGGGACATGTGGAACCTGGTGCGCGAACTGCGCGACAAGGGCACCACCATCATCCTCACCACGCACTACATCGAGGAGGCCGAGGAAATGGCCGACCGCATCGGCGTGATCAACCACGGCGAGCTGGTGGTGGTGGACGAGAAGGACGCGCTGATGCGCAAGCTGGGCAAGAAGCAGCTGACCCTGCACCTGCAGGCGCCGCTGGCGGCGATCCCCGCCGAACTGGCTGGCCAGCCGCTCGAGCTTTCCGAAGACGGCCTGTCGCTGGTCTATACCTTCGACGTGCAGGGCGAACGCACCGGCATCGCCACCCTGCTGCGCCGCCTCGCGGACCAGGGCATCGACTTCCGCGACCTCAACACCCAGGAAAGTTCGCTCGAGGAAATCTTCGTCAACCTCGTGCACCGGGGCGGCAAGGGAGGTCCGGCATGAACTGGCACGCGGTCAGGGCCATCTACCGCTTCGAGATGGCGCGCACCTTCCGCACCATCGGCGAATCCATCCTCTCGCCGGTGCTGACGACGTCGCTGTATTTCGTGGTCTTCGGCGCCGCCATCGGCGCGCGCATGGGCGACGTCGGCGGCGTCAGCTACGGCGCCTTCATCATTCCCGGCCTGATCATGCTTTCGCTGCTGAACGAGTCGATCTC
>CAZXTV010000003.1:0-21677 GCA_964643705.1 uncultured Arenimonas sp.
TGATGTTGTTCACCAGCGCCACCTGCGGCGGCGCGATCGAAGCAAGGTAGGCGATGTCGCCCGGCTTGCCGGCGCCCATTTCGTAGATGGCAAAACGTGCGTCTTCGGGCGCGTCGAGCACGGCCAGCGGCAGGCCGATCTCGTTGTTGCGGTTGCCCGGGTTGGCGTAGGCCTTGCCGGCCAGGGCCAGGATGGCCAGCACCAGGGCCTTCACCGAGGTCTTGCCGTTGCTGCCGGTCAGGCCCACGACGACGGTGGGGCGCCCCTGCTGCACGCCGGCGGCCAGTTCGCCCAGGGCGTCCTGGGTGTCGGCGCACAGCACCTGCGGCAGCGCGCAATCGACTTCGCGCTGGACCAGCAGGGCGGCGGCACCGGCGGCCAGCGCCTGGGTCGCCAGGTCATGGCCGTCGTGGTGTTCGCCGCGCAGCGCCACGAACAACGCGCCGGGCGCGAGCTTGCGGGTGTCGGTGCCGACCGAGGTGATTTCGACGTCGGCGCCGAGCTGGCGGCCTTCGACCCAACGGGCGACCTGCTCAAGCATCAGCGGCCTCATGCGCGGGCCTCCAGCAACTCGCCGGCGACCTGGAGGTCGTCGAAGGCATGGCGCACGCCGGCGACTTCCTGGTAGGGCTCGTGGCCCTTGCCGGCGACCAGCACGATGTCGCCCGCGTCGGCGCCGGCCAGCGCCAGGCCGATCGCGCGGCGGCGGTCGCGCTCGATGCGCACGGCTTCGCGGTGGGTGAAGCCGGCCAGGATGCCAGCGACGATGGCATCGCCATCCTCGCCGCGCGGGTTGTCGTCGGTGACGATCACGCGATCGGCGCCGGCTTCGGCGATCGCCGCCATCAGCGGGCGTTTGCCGGCGTCGCGTTCGCCGCCGCAGCCGAAAACGCAGGTCAGCCGGCCCGGGGTGTGTTCGCGCAGCGCGGCCAGGGCCTGCTGCAGTGCGTCGGGCGTATGCGCGTAGTCCACGACCACCAGCGGGCGGCCGTTGCGGCCGCCGACGCGGCTCATGCGGCCGCCCACCGGCGACAGCCGCGGCAGCATCGCCGCGACATTCGCCAGCGACCAGCCCAGGGCGCGCAGCGTACCGGCCACGGCCAGCAGGTTTTCAACATTGAAGCGGCCCAGCAGCGGCGAGGCCACCGGATGGCATTCGCCCGCTTCGGCCAGTTCGAAGCGCAGGCCTTCGGGCGCCAGCGTCACGCTGTCGGCGCGCAGGCTGGCCTTGCCGGCACCGCGGGCGCTGGTGCCGATCAGACGCACGCCGGGCGCGATGCGCGCGGCCAGGCGAACGCCGAAGGGGTCGTCCAGGTTGATCACCACCGCGTCGAGCGTGGGCCAGCCGAACAGCAGCGCCTTGGCCTCGCCGTAGGCGTCCATGCTGCCGTGGAAGTCGAGGTGGTCGCGGGTGAGGTTGGTGAACACCGCGACCTCGAAAGCCACCGCATCCACGCGGCCCTGCGCCAGCGCGTGCGAGCTCACTTCCATGGCCACGTGGCTGGCACCGTCGTCGCGCATGCCGGCCAGCAGGCGGTGCACGGCAACCACGTCGGGCGTGGTGCGTTCACCCGCCGCCAGCTGGCCGTGCAGGCCCGCGCCCAGGGTGCCGATGCTGCCGGCGGTCACGCCCGAAAGCGCCAGGGCCTGGGTGATCAGCTGCACGGTCGAGGTTTTGCCGTTGGTGCCGGTAACGCCGACGAGATGCAGCCCCTTCGACGGCGCGCCGTAAAAACGGTTGGCCAACTCACCCTGGCGCGCACGCAGGCCCGGGAAGGCGATGGCGTTGGCGGGCAGCTTCAGCGCGTCGGGCGCCGGGGGTTCGAACAGGATGACGCTGGCACCGGCGGCCTGTGCCTGGTCCAGGTGCCGAAGGCCATGCGTGCTTTCGCCGGCCAGCGCGATGAAGGCGTCGCCCGCGTGCAGGGCGCGGCTGTCGGCACCCAGGCCAGACACCAGCGGGTCCAGTCCGGGCGGCACCAGGGCCAGGCCTTCAAGCAGTTCGTGAAGCGGCATGGCGCGGGTCACGGGGCCACCTCCCGCGGCGCGGCCGGCGCGGCGCTGGCCCGGCGCGCGTCCTTCGCCTGCTTGGCCGCCTGCGCGGCGTACCAGCCCTGGATGTCGTCCGGCGGCACGTCCATCAGCCGCAGCGCGCCTTCCATGACCCGGTGGAACACCGGCGCCGACACCGCGCCGCCGCCGTATTCCAGGCCCTGCGGTTCGTGGATGACCACGGCCATCGCAAAACGCGGGTTGGTGGCCGGCACCAGGCCGACGAACACCGCAACGTGGCGATTGGCGGCGTAACCGCCGCCGCTGGCCTTGCGCGAGGTGCCGGTCTTGCCGGCCACGCGGTAACCAAGCACGGCGGCGCGGCGTGCGGTGCCTTCCGAGCCGATCACGGTTTCAAGCATGTCCATCAGCTGGCCGGCAACGGCCGGGTCGATCACCTGGGTGCCTTCGCTGGCGCCGCCCTTGACGAAGGTGACCTCCATCAGACGGCCCTGGTTGCCGACGGCGGCATAGGCGCGCGCCAGCTGCAGCGGCGTCACCGACAGGCCGTAGCCGTAGGAAATGGCGGCTTTTTCAGTCGGACCCCAGTCCGATGCCGGGGTCAGCACGCCCCGCAGTTCGCCCGGGAAATCGCTGCCGCTGCGCTGGCCGAGGCCGAAGCGGCGATACATGTCGTACTGGTGGTCGGCGCTGAGCTCGTTCGACACCTTGATGGCGCCGACGTTGGAACTCTTGGTCAGGATGCCGGCCAGGCTGAGCGTGCCGTAGTTGCGGAAATCCTTGACGGTGTAGCCGCCCGGCAGCGAGGTGTAACCAGGCGCGGTTTCGATCAGCGACGCCGGGGTGAACTTGCCCGCTTCCAGCGCCGCCGCCAGGGTGAAGGTCTTCATCACCGAGCCGGGTTCGACCACGTCGGTGACGGCGCGGTTGCGGCGCGATTCGGCGTCGGCGCCCACGCGCGAATTGGGGTTGTAGGACGGCTGGTTCACCATCGCCAGCACTTCGCCGGTGGGCACGTCCAGCACCACCACCGAACCGCTGGTGGCGCCGGTTTCGACCAGGGCGGATTTCAGCTCACGGTAGGCCAGGTACTGGATGCGGCGGTCGATCGACAGCGTCAGGTCGCCGCCTGCTTCCGCGGCCTTTACCAGGTCGACGTTTTCGACGATGCGGCCGCGGCGGTCGCGGATGACCCGCTGCTTGCCTTCCTCGCCGGTCAGGTGGTGGTTGAAGGCCAGCTCCAGGCCTTCCTGGCCCTTGTCGTCGATGTTGGTGAAACCCAGCACGTGGGCCATCACTTCGCCGTAGGGATAAAAGCGGCGGAACTCGCGCTGCGAATAGATGCCGGGAATGCCCAGGTCGGTGATCGACTCGGCGACGTCCGGGTTCAGGTGCCGGCGCAGGTAGACGAATTCCTTGTCGGCGCGCTCCGAGACGCGCCGGGTCAGCACGTCTTCGGGGATCGACAGGGCCCGCGCGAGCTCGGGCAGGCGGCCGGGGTGCAGCAGCAGTTCCTGCGGGTTGGCCCAGATCGATTCCACCGGCGAGGAAACGGCCAGCGGCTCGCCGTTGCGGTCGGTGATCATGCCGCGCGAGGTCGCGATCGGAATCTCGCGCAGGAAACGCGCATCACCCTGGCGCTGGTAGAACTCTTCGCTGACCACCTGCAGGTGCGCGGCGCGCGCCACCAGCACGGCGCAGCACACGCCAAGGATGCCGCCGACCACCATCAGGCGCTTGCGCGGGCTGTAGTTGCTGCGTCCGCTCATGGCTGCAGCACCACGATGTCGGTGTCGGCCGGGAAGGCCATGCCCAGCCGGGTGCCGGCGACCTGCTCGATGCGGTTGGCTTCCGACCACGTGGCCTGCTCAAGCTGCAGCCGGCCGAACTCGATGTTGAGTTCGTCGCGCTCGCCTTCGAGCGTGCTCAATGCGATGTAGGCCTGGCGATGCAGGTGCCGCGCCCAGACAACGCCCAGGGCACTGGAGATCACCACCAGGGCCAGCACGAACAGGGCGAAGTGGCGCAGGCTCACGCAGCTTCCCCCTGCACGGCAAGTTTTTCGGCGACACGCAGCACGGCGCTGCGCGCACGCGGGTTGTCCTTCACTTCCTGCGGCGTCGCGCGCAGTGCACCGCCGAGGTCGCGAAGGTCCGGCGTGAACGGTTCCGCCACCGGCATCCGGCGGTTGCCCGGCGGCGCCTTGGCGTGGCGGTTGATGAACTGCTTGACGATGCGGTCTTCGAGCGAGTGGAAGCTGATCACCACCAGGCGGCCGCCCGGCTTGAGCACCTTCAGCGCCGCGTCGAGGCCGGCTTCGAGGTCTTCCAGTTCGCGGTTGATGTAGATGCGGATGGCCTGGAAGCTGCGCGTGGCCGGATGGATCTTGCCGTCGCCGCGGCCCAGCACCGAGGCGATGAGGTCGGCAAGCTGGCCGGTGCGCAGCAGCGGCTCGTCGTCGCGGCGCGCGACGATGGTGCGGGCGATCTTGCGGCTGAGCTTTTCCTCGCCGTAGGTCCACAGCACGTCGGCGATCTCGCGCTCGTCGGCGCGCGCCAGCCAGTTGGCCGCGCTCTCGCCCGAATCGGGGTCCATGCGCATGTCCAGCGGGCCGTCCTTGCCGAAGCTGAAACCCCGCTCGGCGACGTCCAGCTGCGGCGAGGACACGCCCAGGTCGAACAGCACGCCATCAAGGCCGGCGGCGGCTTCGTCCCATTCGGCCAGGCCGGCGAAGGAGCCGCGGCGGGCGGCGACCCGCCCGTCCGCGCCGAAAAGCGCGTGTGCGGTGGCGATCGCTTCAGGATCCTTGTCCATCACCAACAGCCGTCCATCCGGCCCCAGCCGGTCGAGCACGCCGTGCGCATGGCCCCCTCGCCCGAACGTGCCATCCAGATACCTGCCATCCCTGCGCACCTGCAGGCCATCCATGACCTGCGCCCACATCACCGGGAGATGGCTGGGCTGCGTTCCAGGACGCATCCCGGCCATGCCCGTCACAGCCTCAGGTCGAGCATGTCCTCGCTGATCTCGTCTTCACCGATGGTTTGACGGATCTGCGCGAGGTGCGCCTGCTCGCTCCACAATTCGAACTTGCCGCCCATGCCCAGCAGCACCGCCTTCTTTTCCAGGCCGGCCGCGTTGCGGTGGCTGGCCGGCAGGGTCACGCGGCCACTGCCGTCGGGTTCGACCACGGTGGCGGCGCCGACCAGCTTGAGCTGCAGGTTGCGGTGCACGCGCTTGGCGTTGGGCAGGGCATTGACCTGGTCGCGGACCTTTTCCCAGGTGGCTTCCGGGTAGAGCCACAGGCAGCCGGCTTCATAGGGGTTGTAGGTGACCACCAGGCGGTTGGCGCAGGCGCGCGCGACCTGGTCGCGGTAGGCCGTCGGAATGGCCAGCCGCCCCTTGTCGTCGATCGTGATCGCCGTTTCGCCCTGGAACATCGTGTCTGATCCGCCCTTGCCTGCTTCTGACCCACTAAAAACCACAAAAAGCCCGGAATTCCCTCAGATGCCCACGTTAGACCTGCCCCTACGGGGTGTCAAGGACAATTGGGAGGGAATTTCGCCAAGCGGATCAACGCCTTGCGCGATACTTGAGAGTCTTGTTTAAGAACCATTCGGCAACTGTTGTTTCACATGGAATTGATCCAAAGGCGTGAAACACGTCGCGGAATCGCCCGACGGCGGCCAGGACGGCCGGCCGCACGCCCCGGGCGGGGCGTTTGCGCGAAGGGGTGGAAAGAGGAAGTGGCGGAGCCGGCCACTAAGCCGGGTTCTGTCGTGGACAGTCATTCCTCTAGCCCCCGCGTCACCGCGGGGATCAAGCAACCAACCCGGGTGCGGCACGAGCCATGCCATAGCACCCCTATTTGGTCTTGCTCCGGGTGGGGTTTGCCGTGCCCCGCGGCGTTGTCCCCGCGGGCGGTGGGCTCTTACCCCACCGTTTCACCCTTGCCACGCACCCTTGCGGGCCGTTCGGCGGTTTGTTTTCTGTTGCACTTTCCGTCGGCTCACGCCGCCCAGGCGTTACCTGGCACCCTGCTCTGTGGAGCCCGGACTTTCCTCGGCGCATTGCTGCGACGCGACTGCCTCGGCCGACTCCGCCGGGGCGGATTCTCGCACAGCCGGGGGCTCGGGCGTCGTTTATGGACGCGGATCAGGGCGGATGCACGCGGATAACAGCGGATAGAGCCAAAGAAAGGTTTGGCCACGGATGAACACGGATGGCCACGGATAAAAGCGGATAAGAGCAGATCTAAGAGCGAATCAATTGATCTGCTTTTGCTCTATCCGTGTCCATCCGTGTTCATCCGTGGCAAAAATGCTCTATCCGCTGTTATCCGCGTGCATCCGCCCTGATCCGCGTACCAAAACGAACCCCCACTTCACCCGCCATACAAAGCCTTGCGCGGCGCTCCGCTCAGGTCCGCCGCCAATTTGGCCGCGAGGGACGGCTTGAGGTGCTCGGCGAGCTTGGCGTAGATGCGCTGGCCTTCGATCAGCCGGGCCTCGCCGTCGTCTTCGCAGCCACGCACGACCAGCACGAACTCGCCCTTGCGCTGGTTGTCGTCGGCGGCCACGCGTCCGGCCAGCTCGGCCAGGGTGTCGCCGAGCACCGTTTCGAAGAGTTTGGTCAGCTCGCGCGCCAGCACCGCCTCGCGTTCGGGTCCGAAGATCGCCACCAGGTCCGTCAGGCATTCTTCGATGCGGTGCGAGCTTTCGTAGAAGACCAGCGTGCGCGGCTCCCTTGCCAGCGCCGTCAGGCGCTCGCGCCGGGCCGAACCCTTGGCCGGCAGGAAACCTTCAAAACAGAAGCGGTCGCTGGGCAATCCGGCCACCGACAGCGCCGCGATCGCCGCGCAGGGGCCCGGCAGCGGTATCACGCGCAGGCCCGCCGCGCGCACCTCGCGCACCAGCCGGTAACCCGGGTCGCTGACCAGGGGCGTGCCGGCGTCGGAAACCAGGGCCAGCGAATCGCCGGCCTTCAGGCGTTCAACCAGCTTCCATGCGACGTCGGCTTCGTTGTGTTCATGCAGGGCCAGCAGCGGGCGCTCGATGCCCAGGGCGCCCAGCAGCTGGCGCGTGTGCCGGGTGTCCTCGGCGCAAATGGCGTCCACCGAAGCCAGCACGTCGCGGGCGCGCGCGGTCAGGTCGCCCAGGTTGCCGATCGGGGTAGCCACGACATGAAGCGCACCTGCCTGTGTGTTCGTCATTGACCGCGCCCTCCTTGTGCACCGGGTATCATCTTACGCGCCACGAACCCGGACCCCGACCATGCTGCGAACCGCCCCCCTGTTGTTGGCTCTTGCCCTGCTCGCCGGCTGCGCCAGCGTGTCGGTGCAGCGTGGTCCCGGCGTGTCCTCGCCGACGGCGCCGGCCACCGCCGCCGCGCAGCTGGCCGACGAGGGCCGGCACGCCGAAGCCGCCCGCGCCTATGCCGCCCAGGCCGGGCAAGCCCGCGGCGACGCCCGTGCCCGGGCCTGGCTGCGCGCCGCCTGGCAGCACCAGCTGGCCGGTGAGCCCGAAGCCGCCCGCTCGGCCCTCGCGAACGCACCGCGCCGACGCCTGGAAGGCCGGGACGAACTACTGCACGACCTGCTCAACGCCGGCTTCCGCCTCGAGGCCGGCCAGGCCGAACCGGCCCTGGCCCTGCTGGGCCAGCGCCGCGAGTCGGTGACCGATGAATTCGCCGAACGCTGGCACGGCCTGCGCGCCGATGCGCTGCGGCGGCTGGGCCGCGGTTTCGACGCTGCCGGCGAGCTGGCCTGGCTGGCGACGCGCCAGCTGGGCGAGGCCCGCATGGCCACCGTCGCCGACATCGTCAGCCTGCTGGCGGCCGAGCCCGATGCCTCGCTGTCCGCCAAGGCCGCGGCGCTGCCGCCGGGTCATCCGCTGTACGCCTACGCCGGCCGGGCGCTTTCACAGCGCGGCCTGCCGCTGCCGCGCCCCTACGACCGAACCGGCAGCACGCCGGGACTGGACGCCCTGCCCCAGGCCGAATACGACGGCTACCGCCCGCCTGAACGCCTGGCGGCGCTGCTGCCGCTGACCGGCCCGCTGGCTGCGGCCGGCCAGTCCGTGCGCGACGGCATGCTGGCGGGTTATTACGCCGAAACGCGCCGCCGCCCGGCCCTGCGCTTCTACGACACCGGCGCCCCCGGTGGCCTGCGTGCCGCATTGGCGAAAGCCACCGGCGACGGTGCCCAGATGCTGGTTGGCCCGCTGTCGCGTGAAGAGGTGAATGAACTTTTCGCCACGCCGGAACTGTCGCTGCCGACCGTCGCGCTCAACCGCGGCAGCCACCCGCCCGCGCCGGGCAGCGCCAGCTACGCGCTGGCGCCCGAAGACGAAGGCGTGGCCGCGGCCGAACGCCTGCTCCAGCGCGGCCTGCGCAGGGTGCTGGTGGTGACCCAGGCCGACGACACCGCCCGCCGCAGCCTGGCCGCCTTCCGCGCCCACCTGCGCGAACGCGGTGGCGAAATCATCGGCGAAGTCAGCGTGAACGCCGGCAACCCCGACATCGGGCCGGACCTCCTGCGGGCCGTGCAGTCCGCCGGTGGGCTGCGCCCCGAAGCGCTGTTCCTCACCCTCAAGGCGGCCGAAGCCCGGCTGCTGGCCAGCCAGGTCGAACCGGCCGGCCTGGCCGGCGTGCCCCGCGTGGCGACGTCGCTGATCCTCTCGGGCGCCAACCTGCGCATGGACACCGAACTGGACGGCATCGAATACCCGGAACTGCCCTGGCTGATCGGCCTGCGCGGCGGGCTGCCCGACCCCGACACGCTGGGCAGCACCCTGCCCAGCGCCCAGGGCGGCGGTGCCCGCCTGTTCGCCTTCGGCATCGATGCCTGGAAGCTGGCGGTGTACCTGGACAAGCTGGTGTCCGACCCGGGCGCGCAGGTACGCGGCGCCACCGGCGAGCTCACGCTCGACGCCACCGGCCAGGTCCGGCGCGCGCCGGCCTGGGCCGTGTTCAGCGGCGGTCGCCCGCGCCCCGCGCCCGACGGCGCGCTCTACCAGGACAACGGGGCCTCGCCGGCCGATGCCGGCACGCCCTGACCGGCGCGCCCGCGGCGACGCCGCCGAAGACGCGGCGCGCCAGCTGCTGGAAGGCGAAGGCCTGCGCACGCTGGCCCGCAACGTCAACTACCGGTTCGGCGAAATCGACCTGGTGATGCGCGAAGGCGAATTCATCGTCTTCGTGGAAGTGCGCTATCGCCAGGACGATCGTTTCGGCGGCGGCCTGGCTTCGGTCGACCGCCGCAAATGCCGCCGCATCGCCCTCGCCGCCCGCGCCTGGCTCGCCAGGCACCCCGAACTCTCCGACGCACCCTGCCGCTTCGACATCGTCGCCGCTTCGCCGGCTGGCCTGGAATGGCACCGCGCGGCTTTTACGCTCGATGATGTGTGAGTTCGTTTTGGTACGCGGATCAGGGCGGATGGGCGCGGATAACAGCGGATAAAACGAAGAAGATATTGGCCACGGATGAACACGGATGGCCACGGATAAGAGCACATTGATTGAATTGCACTTGCTCTATCCGTGTCTATCCGTGTTCATCCGTGGCAAAAAAATGCTTTATCCGCCCTGATCCGCGTCCAGAAACGTCGCCCCCACCCCCGACGCAACTCCATTACCATCGCGCAATGACGCAATTGCCTGCCGCGCTTGCCGAGGAACTGAGGACCCTGCTGGGTCCGGGCGGCTTGTTGCTCGATGAAGCCGAGCGCCTGGTTTATGGCTACGACAATTCGCGGCGGCAGGGATTGCCGCTGGCGGTGGCGCTGCCGACCGATGCCGCTCAGGTGCAGGCGCTGGTCGGCCTGTGCCGCGACCATGGCCTGCCGGTCGTCGCGCGCGGGCGCGGCACCAATACCACCGGCGCCACCGTGCCCGGCGAAGACGCGCTGGTGGTTTCCTTCGAACGCATGGACCAGGTGCTGGCCATCCGGCCCGGTGATCGTGTCGCGGTGGTGCAACCGGGCCTGCTCAATGGCGACCTGCAGGCGGCGCTGGCGCCGCACGGGCTGTTCTGGCCGCCCGACCCCACCAGCGCCGCCTTCAGCACCATCGGCGGCAACCTGGCCTGCAACGCCGGCGGTCCGCGCGCGGTGAAATACGGCGCCACCCGCGACAACGTGCTGGCGCTCAAGGCGGTCACCGGCACCGGCGCGCTGGTGCAGTTCGGCGCGGCCACCACCAAGGGCGCCAGCGGCTACGACCTGTCGCGACTGCTTATCGGTTCGGAAGGCACGCTGGCCCTGATCGTCGAAGCCACGCTGAAACTGACCCCGCTGGCACCCCATCGCCGCGCCCTGCGCGCGCTGTATGCCGACGTGGAATCGGCCGCGGCTGCCGTCGCGCGATTGATGGCGCAGCCGGTCACGCCCTCGATGCTGGAGTTCATGGACGGGGACTGCGTGCGCCTGGCGCGCGAGGTCGGCGGTGCCGACCTGCCGGAAAACGCCGGCGCCTTGCTGATGATCGAAGCCGACGGCGACGAGGCGGTGCTCGACGCCGCGGTGGCCGCGCTTGCAAAGGCAGCCGACGGCCCCGGCTGCCTGGCCGTGGAAGCCGCCGCCGACGAAGCCGCCCGCACCCGCCTTTGGGCGGCCCGCAAGGCGCTGTCTCCCGCGCTGCGCACCCTGGCACCGGGCAAGATCAACGAAGACGTGGTGGTGCCGGTGTCGCGCATCCCCGCGCTTGTGGTGGCGGTGCAGGCGGCCGCCGCGGCGCAGTCGCTGCAGATCGTGTGTTTCGGGCACGCCGGCAACGGCAACCTGCACGTCAACATCCTCTACGACCCCGCCGATGCCGGGCAGTGCGCACGCGCCGCCGCCGCGCTCGAGGCGGTGTTTGACGCCGTCATCGCGCTCGGTGGCCTGGTGTCGGGCGAACACGGCATCGGCCTGGTCAAGCGCGAACTGCTGGCGCGCTCACTGGACCTGGAGACGCTTGCGCTGATGCGCGCGATCAAGTCGCAGTTCGATCCGGCCGGCATCCTCAACCCCGGCAAGGTGCTGCCGGCGCCGGCCGAGGGCCAGGCATGAGCCGGCCACGCAGCGAACTCGAACAGCTGCTGGGCGAAATCCGGGCCTGCCGGATCTGCGAAGCCAGCCTGCCGCTGGGCCCGCGCCCGGTGCTGCGCGCCAGCGAAACCGCGAAGCTGCTGGTGGTCGGCCAGGCGCCGGGCACCCTGGTGCACGGCAGCGGCGTTCCCTGGGACGACGCCAGCGGCGTGCGCCTGCGGGGTTGGCTGGGTTTGGACAAGGCGGTGTTCTACGACGAATCAAAAGTCGCGATCGTGCCCATGGGCTTTTGTTACCCGGGCCGGGGCGCGTCCGGCGACCTGCCACCTCGCCCGGAATGCCGCGCCACCTGGCATCCCAGGCTGCTGCCGCTGCTGCCGCAGGTGGAACTGGTGCTGGCGATTGGCCAGTACGCGCAGGCGTTTTTCCTGGCCGACGGCCGCCGCAAGACGCTCACCGACACCGTGCAGGCCTGGCCCGACTATGCGCCGCGTGTTTTCCCCCTGCCCCACCCCAGCCCGCGCAACACCGGCTGGTTCAAGCACAACCCCTGGTTCGACGCCGAAGTCGTGCCCGCGCTTCGTTCGCGCGTGGCGTCGGTGATGGGGGCTTCGTCCTAGTACGCGGATCAAAGCGGAAAAGAGCGGATACAGGCGGATAGAGCTTTCTACTTCAAATCGCCCTATCCGCTCTTATCGGTTTTAATCCGCTTTGATCCGCGTACTAAATCGACGCCAGAAGTTGCAGCGCACCCAGGGCGTAAAGCCCGGCAAGGGCGTCGTCGAGCATGGCGCCGAAGCCGCCGTGCAGTTTGCTGTCGGCCCAGCTCACCGGCCAGGGTTTGGCGATGTCGAAGATGCGGAACAGCACCAGGCCCGCCAGCATCCAGGGCCAGCCGGCCGGCGCCGCCAGCAGCGTGATCCAGACGCCGACGTATTCGTCCCAGACCACCAGGCCCGGGTCTTCGATGCGGGTGTCGCGGATGACCCAGTTCGCGGCCCACCAGCCCAGCGCGAAACCCGCCGCCACCACCGCCAGGTAGGCCGGCAGCGGCAGGTCCTTCATGAAAAACCACCAGGGCAGCAGCGCGACGATGCTGCCGACCGTGCCCGGCGCCCTGGGCGAAAAGCCGGCTCCGAAGCCGGCGGCGATCCAGCCCAGCGGGTGTTTGATCAGGCGCCGGCGCGTGCCCGGGGGCAGCTGGCTCATGCGTGGCCACCCTCGAAGTGCTGGTAGCCGCTGGCCGGCGGCGTCCAGGCGCCCCCCTCGGGGGTCAGCAAGCGCAGGCCGGGTTCGGCTTCGACCTGGCCCACCACGGTGGCCGGCAGGTCCAGCGCGGCCAGGGCCTGTTCGATGTCCAGCGCGCGGGCGGCGGGCGCGGTGAAACACAGTTCGTAATCGTCGCCGCCGGTGAGCTGCAGTTCCCAGCGGCGGTTTTCCTCGAAGTGGTCGGCCAGCGTGCGCGAACATGGCAGCCGGCCCAGGTCGAGCCGCGCGCCGACGCCGCTGGCGGCCAGCACGTGGCCCAGGTCGGCAGCCAGGCCATCGCTGATATCGACCGCGGCGCTGGCCAGGCCGCGCAGCGCCAGGCCGGCCTGCACGCGCGGCGTCGGGCGGTCCAGGCGGTAGCGCAGCTTGGCCGAGGCCGGGCCCCGCTGCCGCCACTGCGCCAGGCCGCCGGCGGCGTCACCCAGGGTGCCGGTGACCCAGATGTCCTCGCCGGCGCGCGCACCGCTGCGCAGCAGGGCCTGGCCCGCGGGCACCAGGCCGTGGGCGGTGACCGTCATCGCCAGCGGGCCGCGCGTGGTGTCGCCGCCAACCAGGGACACGCCGAATTCGTCGGCCAGTTCCAGGAAACCATCCAGGAAGCCTTCCAGCCAGGTCTCGTCGCCATCGGGCAGGGTCAGGGCCAGCGTGCACCAGGCCGGCGCGGCGCCCATCGCGGCCAGGTCGCTCAGGTTCACGGCCAGGGTCTTGTAGCCGACGTCGGCCGGCGCGGTGCCATCGGGGAAATGCACGCCGGCGACCAGGGTGTCGCAGGTGACCACGAGTTCATGCCCGGCCGGCACCGCCAGCACCGCGGCGTCGTCGCCGATGCCCCTGACCACGTCGTCGCGCCGCGCCGCGCGGGCGCGGATGCGGTCGATCAGGGCGAATTCGCCCGGCATCAGGACCGGCGCGGCGCCTGGGCTTCGGCCGCGCGCCAGTCGGCAGCGGCATGGTCGAGCACGCCGTTGACGAAGGTGTGGCCGTGCTCGGAGCCAAATCGCTTGGTGGTTTCGATGGCCTCGTTGATCACCACGCGGTAGGGCACGTCGATGCGATGCCGCAGTTCGTAGGCGGCGATGCGCAGCACCGCGCGTTCGATCGGGTCCACCTGTTCGATGCCGCGGTCGGGGAAGCCCGCCAGCGCGTCGTCGAGCGAGGGCAGGTGGGTGTGCACGCCGCGCACCAGGTCCTCGAAAGATTCGCTGTCGGCGCTTTCCATGTCCTGCTCGGTGCGGAACTGTTCGAGCACCTTGGTGATGGCCGTGTCGGACATCTGCCAGGCGTAGACCGCCTGCAGCGCGCGGCGGCGGGCGCGCGAACGCGCCTGCGGGTCGACGCCGTCGGAACGGGGATGTTTCATGCCAGTTTTCCAATCAGGTTGGCCATTTCGATCACCACCAGCGCGGCCTCTTCGCCCTTGTTGCCGTGGGTGCCGTCGGCGCGCGCCTCGGCGTGCGCGTAATCGTCAACCGCCAGCACGCCGTTGGCCACCGGCACGCCGGTGTCCAGAGCCACGCGCATCAGGCCGCGGGCACATTCGTCGGCGACCTGTTCGAAATGGCGGGTGTCGCCGCGCACCACGCAGCCCAGCACGACCACGCCGGCATAGCCCTGGCGGTCGAGCGCGTTGGCGGTGGCCACCGGGAGTTCCCAGGCGCCGGGCACGCGGATCACGTCCACGGCATCCGCCAACACGCCATTGCCTTCGAACGCGCGCCGCGCGCCGTCCACCAGCGCATCGGTGATGCGCGGGTTCCAGCGGCTGGCGATGATCGCGAAACGGGCCGCGGCAGGGCTGCGGACGTCGCCTTCGTAGTGGGCCATGGATGCGTCGGGCTGGGTGAGGGCCGCCAGTTTACCCGTTCAGGGCGAGACGTATTCGACGACCTCGAGGCCGTAGCCGGCCAGGCCGACCTGGCGGCGCGGGGTGCCCAGCACCCGCAGCTTGCCCAGGCCCAGGTCGTGCAGGATCTGGGCGCCGGCACCGTTGCGCCGCCATTCGCGCGCGCGCGGGGCCTCGGGGCTGGTGCTTTCGGTGATGCGGGCCAGCAGGTCGTCGGGCGAAAGCGGTTCGGACAGCACCACCACCACGCCCTCGCCCGCCGCCGCGACGGCCGCCAGCGCGTCGCCGGTGGCGACGCCGAAGTCGGCGCGCTGCCAGTGCAGGGCGTCCGACAGCGGGTTCTTGACGTGCACGCGCACCAGGGCGGGCGTGTCGGCGCGCGGCTGGCCCAGGACCAGGGCGAAATGCAGGTCGCGGCTTAGCCGGTCGCGGTAGGTGACAAGGCGGAAGTCGCCGTGCGGGGTCGGGATATCGCGCTCGTCGACGCGTTCGACCGTGTGTTCGGTTTCCAGGCGGTGGCGGATCAGGTCCTCGATCGAGCCGATCCTGAGGCCGTGTTCGGCGGCGAACTTCTCGAGCTCCGGGCGGCGCGCCATCGAACCATCGGGGTTGAGGATCTCCACCAGCACGCCGGCGGGCTCGAGGCCAGCCAGCAGGGCCAGGTCGCTGGCGGCCTCGGTGTGGCCGCTGCGCGTCAGCACGCCGCCGGGCTGGGCCATCAGCGGGAAGATGTGGCCGGGCTGGGTCAGGTCCTCGACCGCGGCGTCGGGACGCACCGCGGTGCGGATGGTGTGGGCGCGGTCGTAGGCGCTGATGCCGGTGGTGACGCCTTCGGCGGCTTCGATGCTGACCGTGAAATTGGTGTGGTAGGGCGAGTTGTTGTCGCGCACCATCGGGCCCAGGCCCAGCTGGCGGCAGCGTTCGCGGGTGAGCGACAGGCAGACCAGGCCGCGGGCGTGGGTGACCATGAAGTTGATGTCGGCGGGCTTGACGAGCTCGGCGGCCATGATCAGGTCGCCTTCGTTTTCGCGGTCCTCGTCGTCGACCACGACGACCATGCGGCCCTGGCGGATTTCTTCGAGCAGTTCGGGGACGGTGGCGAAACTCATGCTTGTTCCTCGCGCGCGGCAAGCAGCCGCTCGACGTAGCGGGCGACAGTGTCGACCTCGAGATTGACGCTGCCGCCGACGGCGGTTTCGCCGAAGGCGGTGTGGGCGACGGTGTGCGGCACCAGATTCACTTCGAAGCCGGCGGCATCCACGGCGTTGACCGTGAGGCTGGTGCCGTCGACGGCGATCGAACCCTTCACCGCCACGTAGCGCAGCACAGATGCCGGGGCGGTGAAACGCCAGCGCTGGCTGCGGCCGTCGTCCCAGATTTTTTCAACATGGCCGACGGCATCGACATGGCCCGACACCAGGTGGCCGCCCAGGCGGTCGGTGGGCAGCAGCGAACGCTCCAGGTTCACCGCCGCACCAACCGGCAGCTTGCCGAGCGTGGTCAGCGCCAGGCTTTCGTTGGAAACGTCGGCGTCCCAGCCTTCGCCGTCGAAGGCGACGACGGTGAGGCAGCAGCCATTGACGGCGATCGACTCGCCCAGGGCGACGTCGTCGTGGGCCATGGCGCCCCAGCCAAACCGCAGTCGCTGGTCGCCGCCGCGCGGCTCGCGGGCCAGCAGGCGGCCAACCGATTGGATCAATCCCGTGAACATGCCATCACCTGTCATCCGGCCACCGCCGGGAGCCCGCCATTGTACGCGGGGCGCTCCGGGGCTTTGGTCCGGCCTTGGAACACATTGTTATTGCGCTGGGATCCGGGGTTCAGTTTTGGTACGCGGATCAGGGCGGATGCACGCGGATAAGAGCGGATAGAGCGAATCTCATTTTTTTATCGTTCCCCCTATATCTGCCTTTATCCGCGTGCATCCGCCCTGATCCGCGTACTGAAACGAACACCCACCCCTGTCAGGCAGCCCCAAGCAGCAGCCGGAGGTCGGGGCCGACCTGGCGGGTTTCGAGGAGGCGCAGGCCGATGCGGTCGGCCATTGACGCGGGCGTCACGCCGGCCAGCAGCGGGCGGCCGCGTTCGCCCAAGAGTACGGGCGCGACGTAGAGCAGCAGTTCGTCGACCAGCCCGGCCGCCACCAGCGCACCCGACAGCGTGGCGCCGGCTTCGACCTGCAGTTCGTTGACGCCACGCTGCGCCAGCTGCGACAGCACCGCGTTCAGGTCCAGGCCCTCACCCGCGCGGCGCACGGCGAAGGCGTCCACGTTGTTGCCGTAGTCGGGCACGACGTCGTCGCCGTGCACGGCCAGGGTCGGCGCCGCGCCGTCGGTAAGCAGGGTCGTCGTGGCCGGCAGGCGACCGCGTTCGTCCAACACCACGCGCAGCGGCGGCACGAAGGCTTCGTCGCCGGCCAGGCGCACGGTCAGCCGCGGATCGTCGGCGAGCACGGTGCCGATGCCGGTCATGATCGCGCCCGACCGCGCCCGCCAGCGCATCACGTCGGCGCGCGACGAATCGGAGGTGATCCACTTCGAGACGCCGTCTTCCAGCGCCGTGCGTCCGTCCAGGCTCATGCCCAGCTTCACCCGCACCCAGGGCCGGCCGCGTTCGATGCGCGAGATGAAACCGCGGTTCTGGTGCCGCGCCGCGGCTTCCATCAGCCCGTGGTCGACCGTGATGCCGGCGGCGGACAGCTTGGCGAAACCCTGCCCGGCGACCTGGTAGAACGGATCGCGACAGGCCGCGACCACGCGGGTGACGCCGGCCGCCACCAGCGCATCGGCGCAGGGCGGCGTGCGGCCGTGGTGGGCGCAGGGTTCGAGCGTGACGTAGGCGGTGGCGCCGGCGGCCCGGCCGCCAGTGGCGCGCAGCGCCATGACTTCGGCATGCGGTTCGCCGGCGCGTTCATGCCAGCCTTCGCCCAGCACCCGGCCGCCGTCCGCGATGACGCAGCCGACCACCGGGTTGGGCTTGGTGGTGAAACACCCCCGCTCGGCCAGTTGCAGCGCACGCGCCATGTGGGCGTGGTCATGGGCGGAAAAGGTGTTCACGCCGGCACGATGTCCATCAGGTGCACCGACCGGCCGCGCAGCGTTGCCACTCCCTGGTCACGCCAGCCCAGCGCTTCGTAGAAGCCAAGGTGTTCAGGCGTGAACAGCCAGAGCCTTGGCACCCCTTCGCTCGCCGCCAGGGCCACGCAGGCGCGCACCAGTGCGGCCCCGATGCCCTGGCCGCGCGACTGCGGCCTGACGAACAGGCTCGCCAGCCAGGCATCGCCGACCCCCTTCAGTTCCGGGGCATCCTCGTCCACCAGGCTTACCGAACCAATGGCCGATTCGCCCTGAATCGCCACCAGCGTGGTCGGCCGGCCGCGACGGGTGGCGTGGTCCTCAAGTTCGGCAGTGGCCGAAACCAGGTTCCAGTCCGCCGGATCGTAAAAATGGCCCCAGTGTTCGACGTGCCAACGCGCCAGCTGCGCCGCCTGGCCGGGCCAGTCCGCCAACGGCCGTATATGAACCGGGTTCATTTTCTGGGTGGCCGGAAATGAAACTGGTTCATTTCCTGGTCTTGTCGGGCGGTGTTTCGAGCAGGGGCAGCTGCAGGCCTTCGAGGCCCGGCAGGTCGCGTTCGAGGCGTTCGATTTCCTCGCGGAAGGCCTGCACGTCCTCGAACTTTCGGTACACCGACGCGAAACGCACGTAGGCGACCTGGTCGAGTTTCTTGAGCTCGGCCATGACGAACTCACCGACGCGCAGCGAGGGCAGCTCGCGTTCGCCGGTCAGGCGCAGGGCATGGATGACGCCGCGCACGGCCACGTCGATGTCCTCGGCCGACACCGGGCGTTTTTGCAGCGCGCGGTCGAAGCTGATGCGCAGCTTGCGTTCGTCGAAGGCCTCGCGGCGGCCGTCGCTCTTGACGATGGCCGGCAGCTTCAGCTCGGCGTTTTCGAAGGTGTTGAAACGTTCCCCGCAAGCCTCGCACTCGCGGCGACGGCGAATGGTGCTGCCGTCGTCGGACACGCGCGAATCGATCACGCGGGTGTCGGTGTGCTGGCAGAAGGGGCAAAACATCCGGGTGCGGTCAGCCGTAAACCGGGAAGGCGCGGCACTGTTTGGTGACGTTCTCGCGCACGCCGGCGATGACGTTTTCATCCGCCGGCGCGTCGAGCACGTCGCAGATCCAGTTGGCCAGCGCCACGCACTCGGGCTCCTTGTAACCGCGGGTGGTGACCGCCGGCGTGCCGATGCGCAGGCCCGAGGTGACGAAGGGTGAACGCGGGTCGCCGGGCACGGCGTTCTTGTTGACGGTGATGTGGGCGGCGCCCAGCGCGGCCTCGGCGTCCTTGCCGGTGACGTCGCGGCCGATCAGGTCGATCAGCATCAGGTGGTTCTCAGTGCCGCCGGACACGATCTTGTAGCCGCGCGCCATCATCGCCTTGGCCATGGCCTGGGCGTTCTTCACGACCTGCTTCTGGTAGTCGGCGAATTCGGGCTCCAGCGCTTCCTTGAAGGCCACCGCCTTGGCGGCGATGACGTGCATCAGCGGGCCACCCTGGGTGCCCGGGAACACCAGCGACTGGAACTTCTTCTCCAGCGCCTCGTTGGCCTTGGCCAGGATGATGCCGCCGCGCGGGCCGCGCAGGGTCTTGTGGGTGGTCGAGGTCACCACGTCGGCGAACGGCAGCGGGTTCGGGTACACGCCCGCCGCCACCAGGCCGGCGACGTGCGCCATGTCCACGAATAGGAAAGCCCCGACCGACTTGGCGATTTCCGCCATGCGCGCCCAGTCCACCACCTGCGAATAGGCGCTGAAGCCCGCCACCACCATCTTGGGCTGGTGTTCGGTGGCCAGGCGCTGGACTTCGTCGTAGTCGATCAGGCCCTGTTCGTCGACGCCGTACTGCACGGCGTTGAACAGCTTGCCGCTGAAGTTGACCTTGGCGCCGTGCGTGAGGTGGCCGCCGTGCGCCAGCGACATGCCCAGGATGGTGTCGCCCGGCTGCAGCAGCGCCAGGTAGACGGCGGCATTGGCCTGCGAACCCGAATGCGGCTGCACGTTGGCGTAGTCGGCGCCGAAGAGCTGCTTGACGCGTTCGATGGCCAGCTTTTCGGCGATGTCGACGTATTCGCAGCCGCCGTAATAGCGCTTGCCCGGGTAGCCTTCGGCGTACTTGTTGGTCAGCACGCTGCCCTGGGCCTCCAGCACGCGGGGGCTGGCGTAGTTTTCCGAGGCGATCAGCTCGACGTGGTCTTCCTGGCGCTGGGCTTCCTGGGCGATGGCCCGGGCCAGTTCGTCGTCGTAACCAGCGATCTGCATGTCCTTGGCAAACATCGGGGCGCGCTTCCTTTAATGGGCTGCAATGGTGAAATTGTAGCCCCGTTGCCTGCCACGTGCCCCCTCACCCCCTACCCAACGAGTGCCAATCCACCCGCCGCGTCAGCGCCATCACCGTCGCCAGGGCAGCAAACAGCACGCCGCTGCCCACCAGCAGGGCGTGGTCTTCCGAGCGCAGCAGCAGGTACAGCAGCCCATACAGCCCCGCCAGGCCCAGGCCGAACGCCAGCCCCCGGCCCCGCCCGCCCAGCACCCCGGCCAGGTAGAAACCCAGCAGCCCGCTGCAGGCCGCCGCCGCCGCCGCGTAGGCCGGCCCGAACCCGATGTGCTCGGACAGCGACAGCAGCAGCAGGTAGAACATCGCCATCGCCAGCCCGGCCAGGCCGTACTGCACGAAATGCACCGGCCGCGCCGCCAGGGCCTCGACCAGGAACACCGCGCCGAAGACCAGGCCCAGGAACAGCAGCGCGTACTTGATGGCCCGTTCGGTCATCAGGTAACGGTCCACCGGCTCCACCAGCCGCAGCCCGAAGGCGCCTTCGTACACGCCTTCGCAGCGCCCGTCGGACGGCGCGCAGGCGGCCAGGGCCTGGGAAACCCGGCTCGAGAGCCTTGAAACCGCCCAGCGGGCGCTGAAACCCGCCTCGCCGACCTCGCGCTGGTCCGGCAGGTGGTGGCCCTCGAACCCCGGGTGCGGCCAGTCGCCGCCCAGGCTGACGCTGGTTTCGCCACCCACCGGCACCCAGGCCAGGGAGCCGGTGCCAGTCAGGTCCAGGTCGACCAAAAACGGCAGCTCACCGTCCAGTGCCGCCAGTGGCACCGCCGCATGCAGGCCCTCGCCCAGCCAGGCGATCCGCGAGCCCGGTTCGACCGTGGCGGCCTTGCCGGCCAGTTCCAGGCTGATCCGGCGCACGCCCCGGTTGTCGCCCAGGCCCAGCACCAGCCAGGCGCGTTTGGGCTGCAGCTGGCCCGCGTCCACCGGCGGCGGCACGTGCTTGAACCGGCCCGCAAGCGTCTGGCTGGCGTGGAAAACCGGCACGCTGAACAGGCTGCGCCCGCGGCGTTCGCTGCGCAGCTGGCCGTCCACGACCAGCTGCTCCGGCGCCACCAGGTAGTGGTAGGGCTGCACCGTTTCTTCGGTTTCCTGGCTTACGTGGCCGTCGCGGTTCACCACCCGCCGGTGTTCGGTGCGGTGTTCGGCCTCCACCAGCAGCAGCGGGCCGACCAGGGCCTGTTCGCCGGCCGTGGCCCGGGCGATTTCCGCCGCCACCTCCTGCCCGCGCTGCTGGCGCTCGGCCACCAGCCCGCTGAGCATCATCAACGGCACCAGCAGCAGCAACAGCAGCCCCCCGACCAGGGCCAGTTTCCATCCGATGCGCATGGCGCGATCCCCGTTTTTCGCCGCCAAGCGCGGCCAGGGCCATGGAAACAGCCGGATCGGGCGGAACAACGGCAGTGAAATGGCAAAACGCGGGCGGTTCAGGCCGGGCGCCGTTTCAGCGATAATGGCGGCCCCTCCGATTGACGGACCGGCTGCGCCCCCTGGCGCGGCCCCACCCCCGCCCGGCCCCGCGCGACCCGCGCGCCGGCGCGCCAGAACCGAGAAACCCCATGTCGCAATACATCTACACCATGATCGGCGTCAGCAAGACCGTGCCGCCGAAGAAGCAGATCATCAAGGACATCTCGCTGTCCTTCTTCCCGGGCGCGAAGATCGGCCTGCTGGGCCTGAACGGCTCGGGCAAGACCACGGTGCTGCGCATCATGGCGGGCGTGGACACCGATTTCACCGGCGAAGCGCGCCCGCAGCCGGGCATCAAGATCGGCTACCTCGAGCAGGAGCCCAAGCTCAACCCGGAACACACCGTGCGCCAGGCGGTGGAAGAAGGCGTGGGCGACATCCTGCAGGCGCAGCAGCGCCTGGACGAGGTGTATGCGGCCTACGCCGAAGAAGACGCCGACTTCGACAAGCTGGCCAAGGAACAGGAGCGCCTGGAGGCGATCCTGGCCTCGGGCGACGCCCACACCCTGGAACAGCAGCTTGAAGTCGCCGCCGACGCGCTGCGCATTCCGGCCTGGGACGCGATCGTGGGCCCGCTGTCGGGCGGCGAAAAGCGCCGCGTGGCGCTGTGCCGCCTGCTGCTGTCCAAGCCCGACATGCTGCTGCTCGACGAACCCACCAACCA
>CAZXTV010000004.1:0-20953 GCA_964643705.1 uncultured Arenimonas sp.
AGGAACTCCGCGTAAAACAGCGCCTGTCGATCGATGCCCGCGAGCTTGGGATCCTCGGCATCGATCAAGTACCACTCATCGGGGGCATGCGCCTGGCCGCCCTGGCCGATGCCGACGAACACCGCGGGCAGCGACACCGGCGGGTCGGTGAACCGATAGCCGGGCCAGGACCCGGCCAGCCGCGGGGTCAGCGTGTGGGGCACGTCGGCGCCCGCCAGCGCCGTTACCAGCGCCTTGACGATGGCGGCGTCACGGGGCGTTTCGGTCGGGCCGTAGATGCCGCCGGCGACGATTTGAATGTCGTCGAAGCCGCGCTTGTCGAGGTGCGCGCGCAGCTTGGCCACCGCCTCGTCGGCGCGCATGTCGGGCACCAGCCGGAAATCGATCTTCGCTTCGGCGCGCGTTGGCATGGACGTCTTGCCACCCGGCCCGGTGTAGCCGCTCACCAGGCCCTGGATGTTGACCGTCGGCTGCGACGCCAGCCGGACCAGGCTGTCGCGGAAGTCTTCGCCGGCGATCCAGTCCCGCACCTTCAGGCTCTTCTTCAGCCCCGCCTCGGCGTCGGGCCGCATCCCGGCATCGATCAGTGCGACCTGCTCGTCCGAGAGGGGTCGCACGTCGTCCATCCAGCCATCGATGGCCGGCGTGTAACCGTCGTCCGCGACCAGGGTGTCGAGCGCCTTGACCAGGCGCCAGGCCGGATTCTCGACGCGCGCGGCGTTCATCGAGTGGATCTCCATGCCGGGGCCACGCCCCGACTTGGCGCCGTCGGCCACCAGCTGTATTTCAGCCACGCCCTTGGCGCCCAGGAAGATCTCGACGCTGCCGTCGTCGCCCTGCCAGGCCACCGGCAGGATCACGCCGACGGATTCAGAAAGGGCTTTGGCGACCTCGGGGTCGCCGGTGATCTGGCCAAAGTTCTCGGAGCCCGTTTCCTCTTCGCCTTCGGCCACCAGCACGATGTTGACCGGCAGCGGCGTGCCCGTCTTCTTGAAGGCGCGGACCGCGGTCAGGAAGGTGGCTTCCGGGCCTTTCTGGTTGATCGCGCCGCGACCGATCAGCACCGTCTTGCCGTCGCGATCGACAAGCCGCCCTTCAAGCGGCGGCTGGCTCCATTCGTGCGCTTCGAACTGCTTGACGTCGTACATGAAGTAGACGGCGAGCGTGGTCGGTGCACCGGCGTCAAGGCGGGCAAACACGCCGGGGGCGCCATCGGTGGGGATGATGCGCGCCGTGTCGAAGCCGGCATCGAGCAGCATGCGCTGCATCAGTTCGACGCCTTCCTGGCGGTTCAGTTTTTCGGCGTTGATCGATGGCAGCGCTATCCACTCGCGCAGCCGGCTCAGCGCCTGGTCGTGGTCGGCGGCGATCGCTTCACTCAGCGTTGCCCGCGTCTGGGCCGGCATCACCGGCGGGGCGGCTGGTGCCGCGACTACATGGGCCGGTCCACAGGCCAGGCCCAGGCCCAGCAAAAGGAGGGTCTTGCCAAGCATCGTCGGTTCGCCTTCCAAACGAGGTCAGGCACCGAGTATGCCGGGACCGCGGCCGCCGGTGAAGGCGTGCCCCGGCGGCCCGGTCTGTTATCGCGGACGGCTACTCAGCAGCGGCCGCGACGGTCGCCGTGGCCCAGATGGCCGTCCAGCGCGGAGCGGGGCAGTTCCATGGTCTTCTTGCCCTTGTGGCAAACGGTGACGGTGTCGCCGCCGGCTTTCGCCGTGCTGCCGTAGTAGCCGCCACGGGAGCCATAGGTGCCGCAGGCGGAAAGACCGGCGGCCAGCATCAGCACGATGATGAGTTTCATGGGAGCACTCCTTCTTGTTTTCGGTGGGTCACGCGGGCGCACAGTGGCTGGAACCCGCATTGACCGTCCCACATAGCGCCCGGCATGCTGAGGGTGCAATGAACGCCGCCACCGGGGCGACGAAACGTGACGGAGCACACATGGATCGTCGTCATTTCCTGGCCAGCGGCGCGCTGGCCACCGCTTCGAGCTTGTTGCCGGCATCGGCGTCGGCTTCCGTCGCGGCAGCGGAGCCCGGGACCCTGTTGCACAACGTGAACTTCTACTCCGACGGCCTGGCGCTGACGCCGCGCGAGTACGCCGTGCTTCTGGATCAAGCCACGAAGCGCTCCGGCTTCGTCCCCGACAACTATTCCCGCGGCGGCGCCATCGAAGCGCTGGAGGCGAAGTTCGCTGCGCGGCTGGGCAAGGAGGCGGCGCTGTTCCTGCCTACCGGCACCCTGGCCAACCACCTGGCCGTGCGCAAGCTGGCCGGCAACAGCCCGCGCGTGCTGGTGCAGGCCGAAAGCCATCTCTACAACGACACCGGCGACGGCGCCCAGGCGCTCAGCGGCCTCACCCTGCTGCCGCTGGCGCCGGGCCAGACGGGCTTCACGCTGGACGAGGCCAAGGCGTGGGCAGCGCGCACCGCCGGTGGCCGGGTCGAGTCGCGCATCGGCGTGCTGTCGATCGAAAGCCCGGTCCGCCGGCAGCAGCATCGTTTTTTCGATTTCGACGAACTGGTTCGCCTGTGCGACTGGGCGCGCGAACAGGGCATCCGCCGGCACCTCGACGGCGCGCGGCTGTTCAACCTGCCCCAGCACACCGGCCGGTCGGTGAAGGACTACGCGGCGCTGTTCGACACCGTGTACGTGTCGGTGTGGAAACATTTCAACGGTGCCACCGGCGCCATGCTCGCCGGCGACGCCAGCTTCATCGAAGGCCTCTACCACACACGCCGCATGTTCGGCGGCGCCTTGCCTGGCGCCTGGCCGTCCATCGCTTTCGTCGACCAGTACCTGGACGACTACGAAGCCGACTACGCCAAAGCCTGGCAGGCGGCCGACCAGATCATTGCAATGCTGGAGGCCGGCGGCCGTTTCAAGGCCCGCAAGCTCGACAGCGGCACCAGTACCTTCCTGCTGCAGCTCGACGGCATCTCCTCGATGGCCCTGGCCGAACAGGCCGGCAGGCACGGCGTGTTGCTGCCGGGCTTCCCCGAAGGCGTTACCGAAATCCCGCTGCAGGTGAATGCCTCGCTGCTGCGCAAGCCGCCGGAGCTCGTGGCGCGGGCGCTGCTGGGTTCCTGACGGCCCGTCCAGGCGTACCATCGGCTCGCCGCCGCCTCCCGGAGACTCCCCATGAACCTCGGCAATTTTTCCGTCAGCCTCGCCGTCAAGGACATCAAGGCCTCGCGCGCCTTCTACGAAGCCCTGGGCTTCACGGCCTTCCACGACCAGATGCAGCACAACTGGTTGATCATGAAAAACGGCGACACGGTGATCGGCCTGTTCCAGGGCATGTTCGAGAAGAACATGCTCTGCTTCAATCCGGGCTGGGACAACAACGGCCAGCCGGTGGATCCGTTCACCGACGTGCGCGACCTGCAGCGCCAGCTCAAGGCCAGGGGCATCACGCCGGTCAAGGAAGTGGACGAAACCGGGGTGGGGCCGGGCTCTTTCATCGTCATCGATCCCGACGGCAACCCGGTGCTGCTGGACCAGCACCGCTAGGGGGACCACGCTCCCCTGGCCTGTGTGCGTCCCGGCGAACGGGACGATAAGCTAGCGGCCGAGATGGCGCCGCCGGAGTAAACATGCCCGAAGCCAAGACCGTTCCGCTGGCTGCTCCGCCCGCCATGGACGAGGAACAGCGATTGGCGAATGCAAGGGCGTTCGCACAGATGCTTGCGCAGCGCCGCACGGTGCGCGACTTCGCGCCCGCGCCGGTGCCGCGCGAAGTCATCGAAGCCTGCCTGCAGGCCGCCGGCACCGCGCCCAGCGGTGCCAACCAGCAGCCCTGGTGCTTCGTGGCCGTGTCGGACCCGGCGCTCAAGCAGAAAATCCGCCTCGCCGCCGAAGCAGAAGAGCGTGAGTTCTACGAACGCCGCGCTCCCGATGAGTGGCTCGAAGCACTGGCGCCGCTCGGTACGGACGACCAGAAACCTTTCCTCGAAATCGCGCCCTGGCTGATTGCCGTTTTCTACGAACGCACCGGCCCGGAAATCGACGGACACAAGGCCAAGCGTTATTACCCGCACGAATCCACCGGCATCGCCTGCGGCATGCTGATCGCGGCGCTGCACAACGCCGGACTTGCCACGCTGACCCACACGCCCAGCCCCATGGCCTTCCTCAACGAGCTGCTCGACCGCCCGCGCAACGAAGTGCCCTATTTGCTGCTGGTCGTCGGCCACCCCGCGAAGGGCTGCCAGGTGCCGGACATCCGCCGCAAGTCGCTGCCGGAGTTCACCCACTTCCGCTGACTTTCCCGAGCGTCTCTGAGCTGAGCGCGCAGGAGGACTACAAAGATACGAGGTCGGCCTTGCTCAAGCAGGACGGCTGGGTAAAGGTAGGCCAGAAGGGAAACCATCGGCAGTTCCGGCATCCAGTGAAACCTGGCCGCGTTACGGTTAACGGGCGCCCGGTGACGACTTGCAGCATGACCTGCACAAGAGCATCCTCCGCCAAGCCGGATTCCGGAAATGAACGCCATGCGCTACGCCATCGTGATTGTGAAGTCGGAGAACAACTTTGGCGCCTGGGTGCCTGATCTCCCGGGGTGCGTGGCTACGGGCGCTACGGTCGATATCGTCCTCAGGCGCATTCAGGACGTCGCTGCCTGAATCGCCGGCAGTCACAAATCCCGCCCCCGCTCGTTGATTCCAACACCCACCCAACGAGCCCGGCCATGACCCCCGACGTCCTCAACACCCTGATCGAACGCGACCTGCCGGCGGCCCGCAATGGCGACACCGTCGCCTACGGCCGCCTCGTTTCCGCCACCCAGCGCATGGTCGCCAGCGTCGCGATGGCAATCACGCGCGACCTGCAGACCAGCGAAGACATCGCCCAGGACACCTTCCTCACCGCCTGGCAGCGCATCGGCCAGCTTGGCAGTGCCAGCAGCTTCCTGCCCTGGCTGCGGCAGGTGGCGCGCAACCGCGCCATCGACCACGTGCGCGCGGGCCGTTACCGCGAAACGCCGGTGGACCCGATGGACTACCTGGCCGAAGTCGCCGGCGACCCGCAGCACGGCCCGGCCGAAACCTTCGCCCGCGAACACGAGGCGAAGCAACTGGCCGACGCCCTGGACGAAATCCCGGAAACCAGCCGCGACGTGCTGTTGCTGTACTACCGCGAAGGCGAACGCAGCCAGTCGGTGGCGGCGCTGCTGGGCATCAGCGATGCCGCCGTGCGCAAGCGCCTGCAGCGCGGCCGCGACAGCCTGCGCGCCGAACTGCTTAAACGTTTCGCCGATGCGGCCCGCAGCAGCGCGCCGGGCGTGGCTTTCACCGCGACCCTGGGCACGGCGATCGCGATGTCGGTGCCAGCCACGGCGGCGGCGGCGGCCGGGGCCGGCGCCGCCAAATCGGGTGCCGCGGGATTCGCGGCCAAGTTTTCACTCGGTACGCTCTCGGGCCTGTTCGCCGCCATTGCTTTGGTGGTCGCAGCCAGCGTGTGGGAAATGCGCTGCTATGTGCGTAAGGCCCGCAGCCTGGCCGAACGCCGCGCCCTGGTGCACAACGCCATTGTTTACGCCGCACTGATGGCCAGCTACGTGGTGGTGCTGGCCTGGGCCCTGTTCGACGGGTGGTCGGTCGGCCAGGTCATGGCCACCGCCTGCGTCGTTACCCTGATGCTGTTCGTGCTCACCTTCGAACGGCGCCGGCACCAGCGCCGCCACGACACGCAGCTAAACTCCGCCGGGTGAAGGTACTGATCGTTACCGTCGGTTCCCAGGGCGACATCCAGCCCTGCGTGGCCCTGGGCAAGGCGCTGGCGGCGGCTGGCCACGCGGCCAGCGTCTGCGCGCCGGAACATTTCCAGAGTTTCGTGCGCGGCCATGGCCTGGACTACCAGCCGATGGACAACGGCTTCATCGAACTGATGGCGACGCTGGAAGCGCGCACGGCGCTCGAGGACATGGGCAGCCTGCCGGGGGCCATCCGCACGATCATTCGTTTGCTGCCCAAGACCGGCGACCTGCAGCGGCGCCTTTTCGCCGACGCCTGGGCGGCGGCGCGCCGGCTGCGGCCCGACCTGGTGCTGTTCCATCCCAAGATCGGCATCGGCCCGGACATCGGCCACGAGCTGGGCATTCCCGCCGTGCTGGCGCCGGTGTTTCCGCAGTACGTGCGCACGCGCGAGTTCCCGGCCGTGGGCCTGCCCGACTGGCCGCTTGGCAACGGCTACCGGCGCGGCAGTTATGCCTTCGTGCACGGCGTCGGTGCCTGGGCTTCGCGCAAGCCGGCACGGGCCTGGCGCGAGTCCGAAGGCCTGGGCCCGCGGCCGCCGCGCATGGGCCCCTTCACTCGTGCCGACGGATCGGCGGTGCCGGTGCTGCACGGTTTCAGCCCGCTGCTGTGCCCG
Source organism: uncultured Arenimonas sp. (assembly GCA_964643705.1). Taxonomy (GTDB): domain Bacteria; phylum Pseudomonadota; class Gammaproteobacteria; order Xanthomonadales; family Xanthomonadaceae; genus Arenimonas. The sequence goes on from CAZXTV010000004.1 coordinate 6,373, forward strand.
GTGCCGGCCGACTGGCCGCCGCAGGCCGTTGCCTTCGGCGACTGGCCGCTGGAAACAGCAGCGGACTTCCAGCCCGAACCGGCGCTGGCGGAGTTCCTGGCCGCGGGGCCGCCGCCGGTCTACATCGGCTTTGGCAGCATGTCCGGACGTAGCCCGGCGAAAAAAGCCGCGATCGTGGTGGAGGCCGTGCAGCGTGCCGGCGTGCGTGCGCTGATCGGCCGCGGCTGGGGCGGTCTTGATCCGGGCGACCTGCCGCCGTCGGTGTTCGCCATTGGCCACGTGCCGCACGACTGGCTGTTCCCGCGCACCGCGGCGGTGGTGCACCACGGCGGCGCCGGCACCACCCACGCGGGCCTGCGCGCCGGGCGGCCGACGGTGGTCTGCCCCTTTTTCGGCGACCAGCCGTTCTGGGGACGGCGCGTGCAGGCGCTGGGCCTCGGGCCGGCGCCGGTGCCGCAGTCACGACTCAGCGTCGCGCGCCTGGCAACGGCCATCACCCAGGCCACGACCCAGCCAGTGTTTGCCGCCAACGCCGCGCAGGTCGGCGTGAAGCTCAAAGCCGAAGACGGATTGTCTGCTGCGGTGGCGTGGCTGGAAACGTTGGCGCCGGCGCACTGACGTGCTGCGTCTTGTTCACGCAGACTTGAGCCACTGCCGCGGCGACACCCCGCACACCGAAGCGAAAGCGCGCGACAGCGCCGCTGCGCTGCCATAGCCCACCTGCTGCGCGATGCGATCGAGTTTGTCGCCGCGTCGCAGCGCGTCCTGGGCCAGTGTGATGCGGTAGCCGGCCAGGTAAGCCGAAGGCGGGCTGCCGACGCGTTCGGCGAAAACTTCAGCAAACCGGCTGCGCGACATGCCGGCGACAGCCGCCAGTGTCTCCAGTGTCCAGGGCGAAGCCGGCGCTTCATGCATGGCCGTCAATGCCTTCGCCAGCTGCGGGTGGCCCAGGCCGGCCAGCGGGCCGCTGTGCACCAGGCCACTGTCGAGCAGGTGCCGCAGCAACAGCACCAGCACCGCGTCGAACAGACGATCCACCAGCACCTGCCGCCCGCAGCGCCGGGCGAAGGCTTCGTCGAACAGCAGATCCAGCAAGGGCAAGGCGCTGGGCAGGGCCGACAGCGGCAGTTGCACGTAGGCGGGCAGGGCGCGCGTGATCGGGTTTGCCGTGCCACCGCCGAAGTCGAGGTTCGCGCAGGCCATGTCGGCGCCGGTGCTGGCGTCTGCGATGAAGCGATGCGCCAGCGGGCGCGGGTAGAACAGCAGGCTCGGTTCCTGCACCGCGTGTTCTTCGCCGGCGTGGCGCACCGTCAGCGGGCCGCGGCGCACCAGGTGCAGCTGGCCCAGGCCGTTGTCGTCGAAATCGGTGATGCCGCACAGCGGGCCGCTGTGGAACATGCGCGCGCTTACGCTGAAGCGCTGCAGCAGGCCCTGCAGGCGGTCGACACGCGCGGCGCTGCCGTCCATGCCGGTTCTCAGCCACCCGCCAGCGCCCAGGCGCCGACCACGCGGCCGACGTCGGCCAGCACGGCGTCGCGTTCGGGGTGTGTACCGCTGGATTCGGCGATATACGCCGCCACCAGGATCGGCGCGCGATCGCGGGGCGGCCACAGGATGCCTATGTCGTTGGAGTTGCCGGTGTTGCTGGTGCCGGTCTTGTCGCCGATCCGCCAGCCGGGCAGGCCCGCCCGCAGGCGCTTGTCGCCGGTCTGGTTGGCCAGCAGCCAGTCAGTGAGCCGGGTGCGCGAGGCCGGCGACAGGGTATCGCCCAGCAGCAGCGTCTTCATCGTCGCCACCATCGCGGCGGGCGTGGTGGTGTCGCGCGGGTCGCCGGGCGTGGCCTGGTTGAGGGCGGGTTCGTTGCGGTCCAGGCGCGTCACGTTGTCGCCGATGCCGCGCAGCCAATCCGTAAGGCCGCGCGGCCCGCCGTGTTCGGCCAGCAGCAGGTTGGCGGCGGTGTTGTCGCTGAGGGTCATCGTCGCTTCGCAAAGCGTTTCAATGGGAAGCCCGATCGTGCCGTCGTGTTTTTCAAGCACCGGCGACCAGGAAATGACGTCATCGGATGTCCAGGTCAGGCGCCGGTCCAGGCGTTCGCGGCCGGCATCCACCGCCGACAGCACCTGGCCGGCCAGCAGCAGCTTGAAGGTGCTGCACATGGCGAAGCGTTCGCCGCTCCGGTTTGCCAGCAACTGGCCGGTGCCCGTGTCGAGCGCGGCCACGCCCAGGCGGCCACCGTGGCGGCCGTCCAGGGCCTTGAGCGCTTCGGCCGGGTCGGCGGGCAGCCTGGCCCAGGCGCGGCTGAAGGGCAGCAGGGGCAAGGTGAGCAGGGCGGTGTGAAGAAAGGTGCGGCGGCTGGGCATTCCGGACGATCCGTAGTTAATCGGGGACGATTCGTGGCTTTCCCACCGATCTTGCGCCCGAAGATGGCCTGGCGCAATTGGCGCGACCCTTTCAAGGAACCACCCATGTCCCGCATTCCCCTGCATACCGTCACGTCCGCCCCCGCCGCCAGCCAGGCCCTGCTGGGCCAGGTGCAGTCGGCCTTCGGCGCCACCCCGAACATGTTCAGGGCGGTGGCCAATTCGCCGGCTGCGCTGGCATCGATGTGGGGCAGCTTCGGCGCCCTGGGCAAGGGCCAGCTTCCGGCCCGGCTTACCGAAAAACTGGCCGTGGCCGTCGCCGACCGCAACCGCTGCGAATACTGCCTGGCCGCGCACACCGTGCTGGGCAAGAACGCCGGCGCCAGCGAAGCGGAAATGGCCCAGGCCCAGGCCGGTCGCAGCGACGACCCGGCCACCGCGGCGGCGCTTGCCTTCGCGCTGAAGGTGGTCGACCGTCGCGCCGACGTCGCCCACGCCGACATTGCCGGGCTCCGCGACGCCGGCTTCGACGACGAGGCCATCGTCGAACTGCTGGCGCACGTCGCACTGAACCTGTTCACCAACTACGTGAACATCGCCTTCGCCGTGCCGGTGGATTTCCCGGCCGTGAAGCTGCGCCAGGCGGCCTAGGCCCTTGACGCGCGCGGCGGGCCTGCCTTGCTAGAGTGCGGGCAGGCCCGCCACGCCGGCGCGTGCCCGATCAACACAGGGGAAAACCATGCGCTGGATGCTTTCGCTTGCCGTGGCCGTCTTGTTCGTCTCCGCCTTGCCGGCCTGGGCAGGAGAAGAACGTTTCAGCGTGGTCGTGGGTGAGACCCGCGTTGGCCACCTGGTGGCGAAGACCGAAGGCAACCGGGTCGACATTGACTTCGACTACAAGAACAACGGCCGGGGGCCGACCTTGTCCGAATCGCTGGAATTCGGCGCCGCCGGACTGCCGCTCGCCTGGTCGGTCACCGGCAGCACCACGTTCGGCAGCAAGGTGGACGAACGTTTCCAGTGGGGGGCTGAAAAGGCCACCTGGCTCGACTCCACCGGCAAGGGCGAAGCGAAGACCGACCTGCCCGTGCTCTACATCAGCCAGTCCGCCAGTCCCTGGGCCCTGGGCCTGTACGCGCGCCTGCTGCTCGCCGACGGCGACCAGGCGATGCCGACCCTGCCCGCCGGCGAAGTGAAACTCACGGCCGGCGAGCCGCTTTCCGTCGGCCAGGGCGAGGCGCGGCTCGACGTGCGCACCTACATGCTGTCGGGACTGGATCTCAATCCCGACTACGTGCTGCTTGATTCGCGCAACCAGCTGTTCGCCTATGCGTCGTCGGGCCTGGTGGTGGTGCGCGAGGGATACGAAAACGAGGCCACCCGCCTGCGCAAGCTGGCGGCCGACCTTGGCGCCGCGCGCCTGGAAGACATCCAGGAAAAAACCGCGCACGCCTTCGAAGGCCCGCTGCGCATTCGCAACGTGCGCCTGTTCGACCCGGCGGCGCGGGCGCTCACCGGGCCGGTCAGCGTGGTCGTGCATGCCGGCCGCATCGCCGGCGTGCAGCCGGTGGACGCGCCGGTCACGCCGGGCGAAACCGTGGTGGAGGGCGAGGGCGGCACCCTGGTGCCCGGCCTGTACGAAATGCATTCGCACACCAGCCAGGACGGCGCCATCCTCAACCTGGCCGCCGGCATCACCAGCGTGCGCGACATGGGCAACGACCACGACCGGCTTGCCGCGCTGGTGGAGCGCATCGAAAGCGGCAAGATCGCCGGCCCGCGGGTGCACCGCAGCGGTTTCATCGAAGGTCGCAGCCCCTTCAGTTCCAACAACGGCCGTCTGGTGGAAAGCCAAGCCGATGCCCTGGACGCGGTGCGCTGGTACGCCGCGCGCGGTTTCCACCAGGTCAAGCTGTACAACTCGATGAAACCGGAATGGTCGGTGGCGGCTGCCGCGGAAGCACATCGCCTGGGCCTGCGTGTCTCGGGCCACGTGCCGGCTTTCAGCAATGCCGACGCGATGATCGAGGCCGGCTACGACGAGCTGACCCACATCAACCAGATCATGCTGGGCTGGGTGCTCGAGGACGGCGAAGACACCCGCACCCTGCTGCGCCTCACCGCGCTCAAGCGCCTGGCCAACCTGGACCTGGACTCGGCCCGCGTGCAGCGCACGCTGGACCTGATCGAAAAGAACGGCGTGGCCGTGGAGCCGACGATCGCCATCCACGAAAACCTGCTGCTCAACCAGGACGGGCAGGTGCCGCGCGGCCTGGCCGATGTCTTCGACCACCTGCCCGTGGGCGCGCAGCGTGACGCCCGCCGCGCCTGGTCGGACATGTCCGCGCCCGGCGACGCCGAAGCCTACCGCCTGGCCTACGGCACGCTGATGGACACCCTGCGGCGCATGCGCGAGCGCGGCGTGCTGCTGATTCCCGGCACCGACCTGGGGGGGTCCTACCATTTCCACCGCGAGCTGGAGCTGTTCACCCAGCTGGGGTACTCGCCGGCCGAGGTGCTGACGCTGGCGACGCTGGACATGGCCCGCTACCTGGGCGAAGACCAGCAGTCGGGTTCCATCGAGCGCGGCAAACGCGCCGACTTCTTCCTGGTGCCCGGCGACCCGACGTCCGACCTCAAGGCCATCAAGTCCATCCGCGCGGTGGTGAAGGACGGCGTGCTGTACCTTCCGTCGGAAATCTACCCGTACTTCGGCATCCGGCCGTTCGCGCAGGCGCCCAAGCTGCTGCACCCGCACATCGACTAGGCCGGGCTGCGCCGGAAAACCGCGTACTGCGTCGGCGCGCCCGCGTCGGCATCGGCCGGGCCGATGCCGCCGGCTTGTACGCGGTAGCCGTTGCGTTTGGCGACACCGGCCGCCCACGCGCGGAAACGGTCACGCGGCCATTCGAAGCGGTGGTCCGGGTCGCGGCGCTGGCCCTCGCGCAGGCCCAGCAGCGGGTTGTATTCGACGTTGGGCGTGGTCACCACCACCAGCAGCGGATGGTAGTGGCCGAAGACGCAGCGCTCGGCCTCGGACAGGCGCTGCGGGTCCAGGTGTTCAATCACTTCCACCAGGGTCACCGCGTCCGCGTCGCCGGCGCCCGGGTGCGGCGTGAACACCTGGCCGTGCAGCAGCGCCAGCCGCCCGGAGGCCACGTGCGCGGCCAGCTCGCTGCGCGCCACCGCCAGCGCCGACGCCGAAGCGTCAAGGCCGGTGACGTGGGTGAAACCGGGCTCTTGCATCAGCTTCGCCAGCAGCCGTCCGGCCCCGCAGCCCAGGTCCAGCACGCGTAACGCGTTCGCATCCAGCAGCAGGCCGGTGACGAAGGCCAGGCGCTGGTCGTGCAGGCTGGGGGTTTCCATGACGCAAGCGTAGCGCCGCAGCACGTATGCTGCCCACGTGAACAAGAAACCCGCCATCGACTGGCAACACACCTACGCCGACTTGCCGGCTGCCTTCTGGCAGCCGGCGGCCCCGACGCCGGTCGCCGCGCCGCAGCTGCTGGCCTGGAATACGCCGCTGGCGAACCAGCTGGGGCTCGATCCGGCGCTTGAGGCCGTGGCCGGCCGCCTGTTCTCCGGCAACGAAGTGCCCGGTGGCGCACGCCCCATCGCGCTGGCTTACGCGGGTCACCAGTTCGGCCATTTCGTGCCGCAATTGGGTGACGGCCGCGCGACCTTGCTGGGCGAGGTGCTGGCGCCCGACGGCCGGCTTTACGACATCCAGTTGAAAGGATCCGGGCCGACGCCATTTTCGCGCCGCGGTGACGGCCGCGCGGCCATCGGGCCGGTGCTGCGCGAATACCTGGTCAGCGAAGCCATGGCCGCGCTGGGCGTGCCGACCACGCGCGCGTTGGCGGCGGTGGCCACCGGCGAACGCGTGCTGCGCGACGAAGTGCTGCCCGGTGCGGTGCTCACCCGCGTGGCGGCCAGCCACGTGCGCGTCGGTACCTTCCAGTTTTTCGCGGCGCGCGGCGACGACGAGGCCGTGCGTACGCTGGCCGACCACGTCATCGCCCGCCACTACCCGGATCTCGCGGACGCCGACGACCGCTACCTGGCGCTGCTGCGCGCCGTGGCCGGCCGGCAGGCGGCGCTGGTGGCGTCCTGGCTGCAGGTGGGTTTCATCCACGGCGTGATGAACACCGACAACATGGCGGTCTCGGGCGAAACCATCGACTACGGCCCCTGCGCCTTCCTCGATGCCTATGATCCGGCCAAGGTGTTCAGCGCAATCGACCGCCAGGGCCGCTACGCCTACGCAAACCAGCCGGCGATCGCGCAGTGGAACCTGGCGCGCCTGGCCGAATGCCTGCTGCCACACTTCCAGCGCCAGGGCGACGAAGGCGTGGCCGATGCGCGCGAGGCGATCGAGGCGTTCGCGGGCCAGTTCGGCGACGCATGGCTGGCCGGATTCCGGCGCAAACTCGGGCTGGTGACGGAGGCGGCCGACGACGAGACGCTGGTGCGTGATTTCCTTTCCGCACTCGAAGCGGTGCAGGCGGACTTCACGCTCTCGTTCCGCGCGCTGGCGGTGGCCGCCGGCGACCCGGGTTTCGACGAACTGCCGGCCCTGCCCAAGACGCCGGCCATGGACGCCTGGCTGCAGCGCTGGCGCGCGCGCCGGGAAAGCGAAGCAGGCAGCCGCGACGATGGCGTAGCACGCTTGAAGGCGGCCAACCCGGCGGTGATTCCACGCAACCACCGCGTCGAAGCCGCGCTGGCGGCGGCCGCGGCGGGCGACCTGGCGCCCTTCAACGCCTTGCTCGACGCCGTGCGCCGGCCTTACGACGATTCGCCGGCCCAGCGCGGCTTCATGGCCGCGCCGGCCGCGGGCGAACGGGTGCTGCAAACCTTCTGCGGCACCTGAAGCCGCTTAGCGAACGATCAGCACCGGCACGGTGCTGTGCGACAGCACCTTGGCCGCGACCGAACCCAGCAGGGCGCTGGCCAGGGCGGTGCGCCCGTGCGAGCCCATCACCACCAGGTCGAACTTGCCGGCCTTGGCGGCCTTGACGATGGCCGGGCCGGCATCGTCCACGACCTGCTTTTCGCTGAAGTCCAGCTTGGCGCGCTTGAACGCGGTGCGCGCGGCCTTCATCGCGTAGTCGTGGTTTTCCTGGTGGTACTTGCGCGTGCCTTCAGTGCCCAGTTCGGCGGCGACCCGGCGCATCAGCGGCACGTCGGCGTGCATCAGCACCAGGGTCGGGGCCTTGGTCATGGCCTTGGCCAGGTCGATGGCGGACTTCACGGCCAGGGCGGCGGCCTTGCTGCCGTCGATGGCGATCAGGATCTTCATGGCGGGCAACTCCTTTCGGGACTGCCTTCAATACTACGCCGCCTTGACGCGCGCCGCCGGCTTCCGGCGTAGGCTGGCCTGGGCCGCAACGGGCGGTCGCCAAGGGGATGGCCATGTCCACGCCAGTCGTTGTTTCCCGGTCCTGCCGCGCCTTGTTCGCCGGCTTGTTTGCGCTGGCCTTCCTGGCGCCGGCCCAGGCCAGCCAGCCAGACCCGCGCGTGCGCGAACTCATCGCCCAGCTCGACCTGCGCCAGGCGGACACGCCGTCGCGCGAGCACCCGCGCTGGCAGCCGCCGCGCCAGGTCGTCGTGTTCCGGGCCAGTGCGGACCGGCTGGCCAGCCTGCGCGAGCTGGCGCCTGACGCCCGCATCGAAGCGGCCTCGGACGATGCCGAACAGCGTCGCCGCCAGCTGGCCCGCGCCGACGTGGTGATCGGCGGCTGCAGCGCCGCCAACTTCGCCGATGCGCCGGCGCTGCGCTGGTACCAGGCGATGTCGGTCGGGGTGGAAAACTGCGTCGCCGTGCCCGGCCTGGCCGGGCGTGGCCTGGTGCTGACCAACATGCAGCGCACCAGCGCGCCGCCCATCGCCGAACACGCCATCGCCATGACCCTGGCGCTGGCGCGTGGCCTGCCCACCTATGGCCGCGCCCAGCAGGCCGGTCAATGGCAGCGCGGTGCCTTTGGCAATGCCCGCGAACTTGGCGGCCGCACGCTGCTGGTGGTCGGCCTGGGCGGCATCGGCACCGAAGTGGCCCGCCGCGCCGACGGCCTGGGCATGCGCGTCATCGCCACCCGCAACAGCGGTCGCCTGGGCCCGGACTTCGTCGCCAAGGTCGGGCTGCCCGACGAACTGCTGGCCCTGGCCGCCGAAGCCGACGTAGTGGTCAACGCCGCGCCGCTGACGCCGGCCACCACCGACCTGTTCGACGCCGAATTCTTCAGGACGATGAAACCCGGCGGCTATTTCATCAACATCGCCCGTGGCCGCAGCGTGGTCCAGGACGATCTGGTTGCGGCGCTGCGCAGCGGTCATCTCGGCGGCGCCGGCCTGGATGTCACCGACCCGGAACCGCTGCCGGCCGGGCATGCGCTGTGGGCGATGCCCAACGTGATCATCACCCCGCACGTGGCCGGCAACTCCGACCGTGACGACGAACGCTCCTGGTTGCTGATCAACGAAAACCTGCGCCGTTATGTCGCCGGCGAAGCCCTGCTCAACGTCGTGGACATCGAACGCGGCTACTGAGTCGCGGCCGCGCGGGCCTGCCGGCCCAGCACCGTCACCAGCAGGGCCGGCAGGAAACACAGCGTCACCACGGCTGAAAACGCCAGGCCGAACAGCACGATCGCCCCCAGCCCACGGTAGAGCTCGGTGCCGGCACCGGGGATCAGCACCAGCGGCGCCAGGCCGAACAGCGTGGTCAGGGTGGACATCAGGATCGGCCGCAGGCGGGACTGCACGGCGCCGGCCACGGCCTCCTCGACGCTGGCCGCGCCTTCGGCGATGCGCTGCACGGTTTCATCCACGATCAGGATCGGGTTGTTCACCACCGTGCCCAGCAGCACCAGGAAACCCAGCAACGTGATCATGTCGAAGGGCTGGCTGACGAACAGGTTCAGCACCGCCAGGCCGATGATGCCGCCGGCCACGCCCAGGGGCACGGTGGCCAGCACGAACAGCGGCCGGCCCCAGTGCCGGAAGATCGCCACCAGCAGCAGGTAACACAGCAGCAGGGCGATGGCGAAGTTGCCCGATACCGCTTCGCGGGTGGCTTCGAGCTGGTCGCTGGCGCCGCTGATGTCGATGGACACACCCGAGGGGATTTCACCGGCGCGGCGCATCGGTTCAAGCAGTTCCTCGCGCACGCGCTGCACGCCGGTCTCGAGCGCGATGCCGCGCGGCGGCACGATGTTCAGCGTCACGGTGCGGCGGCCGTCCAGGCGCCGGATTGAATCGGTGTCGGCGCTTTCGCGCAGGTCGGCCAGCGCCGACAGCGGCAGCACCGCGCCCGAGGGCGTGGCTATCGGCAGTTCGCGCAGGGCGTCGAGCTGCTGGGTGCCGGCGCCGCCGAACAGGTAGATATCGACCTTGTCGTCGCCCAGGATCAGTTCGTCGACGAAGGCACCGTCACTGAGCGCTGCCACGGCGAAGCCGAAACCGGCGGCGTCGTAGCCGACTTCGGCCAGGCGTTCCCAGCGCGGCAGCAGCTCCACCAGCGGCTGGTCCAGGCTGAGGCTGGACGGGTCCGAGCCGATGCGCGCGCCGGGGAAAAGTTCTTCGGCGCGCCGGTAGCCGCGTTCGGCCACCGCATAAAGTTCGGCAAGTTCGATGCCCGAGATGTCCAGGTTGATGCTGCGCGAACCGCCGTCGTTGCTGGAAATGATCGAGCCGCGCGAGGAAAACGCGCGCATGCCCGGGTAGGCGCGGAAGCGTTTGTCCAGCGCGTTCATCACCGCCTCGATGTCGGCGGGGTCCACCGGTTCGGCGATGATGCGCAGCCCGCCGGGGCTGGCCGAGAGGTTGTAATACGCCAGCGGCGGCAGGTCGGTGTCGCCGGCCTCAAACGCGGCGCGGTCGGCCTGCACCTGCGGGCCGATGTCGGCCATCACCTCGCGGGCGATGCCTTCCATCTCGGCCAGGTTGTAGCCGGGCGGCGCGATCATGCGCGCGAAGGTCTTGGGTTCCTCGCCTTCGGGCAGGTATTCGGCCGGCGGCGTCAGCAGCCACAGCGCCAGCCCGGCCAGCACCACCGTGCCCACCAGCACCTGCACCCGTCGCCGCGCGCTGGCCGCCAGCCACCGGGTCCCGCTGGCGATGCGGTCGAACCAGGCCTGGCCGGGAACTTCGGCCTGGCCCTGGATGCCGAAGGACAGGCGTCCCGCCAGGGCCGGCACCACGGTCACGGCGATCAGCATGGACGCCAGGATGGAGGCCGAGATGGCGATGGCGATGTCCGAATACAGCTGGCCAGCTTCTTCTTCGATGAACAGGATCGGCGCGAACACCAGCACCGTGGTCAGGGTCGAAGCCAGCACCGCGGGCCAGACGCGGCGCACGCCGGCCAGCGCGCTTTCCATGCGGCCCAGACCCTTGCGCCGGGCCTGGTCGATGCTTTCCAGCACGACGATGGTGTTGTCCACCGTCATGCCGATGGCGAAGGCGACGCCGGCCAGGGAGATGACGTTGAGCGTGCGCCCGGCCAGCAGCAGGCCGACGAAGGCGGCGATGGTGCAAATGGGAATCGCGATGACGCCGGCCAGGGTCTGCCGCTTCGATCGCAGGAAGGCGAACATCACCAGGGTCGCCAGGCCGGCGCCCAGCGCCAGGTTGGTCCAGACGTTGGCGACGGAATCCTCGACGTAGCGCGCGTCGTCGCTCGACAGCGTCAGCTCCAGGCCCAGCGGCGCCAGCAGGTCGGCGTTGACCTCGTCCACCGCCGGCAGGATGGCGCGCTTGATGGCGATGACGTTCGAGCCCGGTTCGCGGCGGATCGACAGGCTCAGCGCCGGTTCGCCGTTGTTGAAGCTCAGCTCCCGGCGCTCATAGTGGTCGAGCTTGACCTCGGCGATGTCGCGCAGGCGCACCACCAGGTTGTCGCCGCTGGCGATGACCAGGTCGCGCAGCTGGTCGATGTCGCGCACGCGGCCGACCGTGCGCAGCAGGTAGCGGCGCTTGCCGCTGTCGAGGTCGCCGCCGGAGGTGTCGCGGTTGCGGGCACGTACGGACTCGCGCACCTGCGAGAGCGTAAGGCCACGTTCGGCCAGGCGGCCGGGGTCCACTTCGATGCGCACCTGGCGTTCGCTGCCGCCGCCGACCTGCACCAGGGCCACGCCCGGAACCCGTTCCAGCCGCGGCCGCACGAAGTCCTCGACGTAGTCGCGCATCATGTCCAGGTCCAGCTCGAGCGGGCTGTCCTCGCGCGCGCCGATCCGGAAATACATGAAGGCGTTGTTGGAGAACGAGCTGGTGGACAGGCTGGGCTGGTCGACGTTTTCCGGGTAGTTCGACACCTGGCTGAGCGCGTTCGAGGTGCGGATCAGCGCCTCGTTGATGTCCACGCCGAACGGGAATTCCAGTTCGATGCTTGCCTGGCCGGTGCTGGCGCTCGAGACCATGCGGCTCAGGTTGGGAATGGTGCGCAGGTATTTTTCCTGTTCCAGCAGGATTTCCTGCTCGACGTCCTGGGGCGTCGCGCCGGGCCACCGCGTCTGCACGCCGATGGTGCGCACTTCCAGGTCGGGGATCATCTGCACCGGCACGCGCAGGGCGGCGGCGGTGCCCAGCACGCACAGCACCAGCACGGCCACCGCGATCAGGGTGCCGTGGCGCAGCAGGCGTTCGAAACCCATGGCTCAGTCTTCCCCGGGCTGCACGGCCTGGCCGTCGCGCAGGGCTTCGTTGCCGCGGACCACCACGCGTTCACCGGCCGCGATGCCTTCGGCGATGGCGACCAGGCTGCCGCGGTCGCGCAGCACGCGCACGGTGCGCTGGCGGGCGACCCAGCCATCGCCGTCGGGCAGGACCACGAACAGGCTGTAGCCGCCGTCGGGCTGGCGCAGCAGGGCATCGCGCGGCACGGCCAGCGCGGCCTGGGTGGCGGGCAGCGATACCACCGCGCGCGCCGAAGTGCCGGGCAGCAGGCGGCCGTCGGCGTCGTCCACGCGCAGGCGCAGCAGGAAGGTCCGCGCCTGCGGGTCGGTCACGGGCACCCGCGCCTGAATGCGGGCGGGCAGGGCGTCGCCGGCCAGCGCGTCGGGGAAAACCTGCACCGTCGCCTCGCCGGCGAGCGCGGCGAACCGTTCCTGCGGCACCTGCAGGTCCAGGCGCACGCGGTCGGTGGCGACCAGGTCGAGCACGGTGTCGCCGCGCTGCACCCATTCGCCGGCTTCGGTGTGTTTGGCGCCCACGACCCCGGCGAACGGCGCGGGCAGGGCATGCCGGCGGACCAGTTCCTGCTGTTCCGCGGCGGCGGCGCGGGCTGAATCGGCCGCGGCGCGCGCCTGCCGAAGCCGCGCTTCAAGCGTGCCGACCTGGCTGGCGGGGATGAACTTGTCGGCGGCCAGGCGGCGGCCCTCGGCCAGCAGCCGTTCGGCCTCGCCGGCGTTGGCCTGGGCTTCGGCGGCTTCGGCGCGGACCCGCGCCAGGGCGTGCCGGGCCACGGCGTCGTCGAGCTGCACCAGCACCTGGCCGGCGGTCACGCGGTCGCCGGCGTCCACCTTCACTTCGCGCACCAGGCCGTCCACGCGCGGCGACAGGCCAGCGGCGCGGTCGGCGGTCAGCGTGCCGGTGAGCTGGAACTGTTCACCGAAATCGGCGGCGCGGGGCAACACCACGCGCACCGGCACGGCGGCAAGGGCCGGCAAGGTGGCGACCGCCAGCGTGGCCGCCAGCAGCCAGGGCGCCCACGGGCGCGGGTTGGTGCTCATGCCTTGCTCCCCGGATTACAGCGCCCAAGCCTAACAAGCCGGTGGGCAGCGGCAATGTGAAATTGACGTTCCGGGGCGCCGGCGGGTCAGCGCAGCGGCCGGCCGGACACCAGGCGCAGGCGACGTTCGCCGGGCCGCGTGGGGCCGCCGTCGAAGCTGACGCGGTCGCGGCCGGCGTCCTTGGCCTGGTAAAGCGCCGAATCGGCGCGGGCCAGCCAGCGCGGCCAGTCATCCTCGGCCTCCAGCGTGGCGGCGCCGATCGACGTGGTGACGCGGAGGTCTTCGGCCAGGGCCTGGGACTGCACCGCGTCGCGGACCTTTTCCAGGGCCGCGCGTGCGCCGCTGTGGCCGGTGTCGGGCAGCAGCAGGACGAACTCCTCGCCGCCGAGGCGGTAGAGCCGGTCGCGCTTGCGGATGCACGATTGCACGCGCTCGGCGAATGCGATCAGGACCCGGTCGCCGGCGTCGTGGCCGTATTCATCGTTCACCAGCTTGAAGTGGTCCAGGTCGAGCACGGCCACGGTCGCCGTTTCGCCCCGGGCGTGGTGCCCCTTCAGCGCCTGGGCCAATTCGACTTCCATGCAGCGGCGGTTGGCGACGCCGGTCAGGGCGTCGCGCGTGGCCAGGCCCTCGAGCAGCTTGCGCTGCACGTCGGTGAGGCTGGCGAAGATGAACGCATACAGCATCACCAGCACCGCGCTCACCGCGAAGGCCGCCATCGCCAGGCCAGAGACGAAAGGCGACATCAGCAGGCCGGCGACGATCAGCAGGGTGCCGCAGATGGTGGCCAGCAGGCGCGGCGCCAGCATGTAGTTGGCCAGGATCACGGTGTACGCCCAGAACAACCCCGCCGGGCCAAGGACCTCGGCCAGCAGGGCGCAGGACAGGGACACGACGATTGCGTTTATCTTGCCGGCCAGGGCGCTGTTGCCGGTTCGCCAGGCGAAGCTGGCGTTGCCGGCCATCACCAGGATCAGCACAACGTCGAGCGTGAACGCGATCCACTCGCCGTTGAGCGCGCGCACCACCGCGAACGGCGTGACGCCGAGCACGGTGAGCACGGCGAACAGCAGGATCATCGCCAGCCGGACGTCGGTCCCGATGCGGTTCTTGATGAAATGCCTGATCCCCATGGCGCGAACTGTGCGCCAGCGCAGGGTGCAAATATGCGATCTCGATCGCGGAACCGCTGCCGTCGGGGCCGGGCGGGCGCGCTGGTTTTCCGATTTGTGAGCGAACTCACCCTTGCCCGGGCGAGCGATCCGCCTATTGCGTCACAACCCGGCACTCAGGACTTCAGGCGCCACCCCGAGCGGAAAATCGCCCGCACGGCCGCCAGGCACACCACCAGGAAGCCCGCGATCGCCGCGAAACTGACCACCACGTCCACGTCCGACTGCCCGAAGAAGCTCCATCGGAAACCGCTGATCAGGTACACCACCGGGTTGAACAGCGCGATCTTCTGCCAGACCGGCGGCAGCATGTCGATCG
>CAZXTV010000005.1:0-20293 GCA_964643705.1 uncultured Arenimonas sp.
GGCGTTTCCGGCCTGGGCCTGGCCGTGGCCAGGCACCTGGTCGGCGCCGGCGCCAAGGTCGAGCTGCTGGACATCAACGACGACAAGGGCGCGGCCGCCGTCGCCGAGCTGGGCCAGGCCAATGCCCGCTACTGGCGCACCGACGTCACCGACGAAGCGCAGGTCGCGGGCAACGTCGCCGACGCGAAGGCGTTCATGGGCGGGCTCAACGCCGCCGTGAACTGCGCAGGCATCCTCGGTGCCGGCCGCGTGCTGGGCAAGGAAGCGCCGATGCCGCTGAAGAACTTCGCCACCACGGTGATGGTGAACCTGGTCGGCAGCTTCAACGTGGCCAAGGCCGCGGCCGACCTGATGCAGCACAACCCGGCCGGCGAAGACGGCGAGCGCGGCGTCATCGTCAACACCGCCAGCGTCGCCGCCTACGAGGGCCAGATCGGCCAGGCCGCGTATTCGGCGTCCAAGGGCGGCGTGGTCGGCATGACCCTGCCGATGGCCCGCGAGCTGGCGCGCTTCGGCATCCGCGTGAACACCGTGGCGCCGGGCATCTTCTGGACCCCGATGGTCGATGGCATGCCCGAAGCCGTGCAGCAGTCGCTGTCGGCCTCGATCCCCTTCCCGTCGCGCCTGGGCCGGCCGGAGGAGTTCGCCGACCTGGTTGCCTACATCGTCACCAACCGCTACCTCAACGGCGAAACAATCCGCCTCGACGGCGCCGTGCGCCTGGCCCCGAAATAAAAAACCACGAACCCGGACAACCCATGAAAGCTTCCGACATCAAGAAAGGCAACGTCGTCGAACACAACGGCACCGTCTACCAGATCCGCGACATCGAACGCAGCTCGCCGCAGGGTCGCGGTGGCAACGTCAAGTTCCGCTTCACGATGTACAGCGTCCCGGGCGGGGTGAAATTCGACCTCAGCGTCGGCGGCGACGACGAACTGCGCGAAGTCGAACTCAGCCGCCGCGCCAGCACCTTCAGCTACAAGGACGGCGAGGCTTTCGTTTTCCTCGACGCCGAGGACTTCACGCCCTACCAGCTTGATGCGGACGTTATCGGCGACGACGCCGGTTACATCACCGACGGCCTGGAAGGCTGCTACGTGCAGCTGATCGACGACGCGCCGGTGGCGGTGCAGCTGCCGCCGAGCGTGGTGCTGGAAGTCGTGGACACGCCGCCGGAACTCAAGGGCGGCACCGCCACCAAACGCCCGAAGCCGGCCAAGCTCAACACCGGCATCGAGATCATGGTGCCGGAGTACATTTCCAACGGCGAGAAGATCCTGGTCAGCACCACCACCGGCGAGTTCGGCGGCCGCGCCTGAGCCCGCCTTCTGTCGGCGGCCACACCTTACGCAATATCCTGTAGGAGCGCCTTCAGGCGCTCCTACATGTCCCGGGCCAGCCACTTCGCGGCCATGCGCCGCAGCGATTCATCCGCCGCCGGATCGGCCGCAAGCTCCCTGATCGGTTTCCAGGCCAGGTCTAGCGACTCCTCGCCCACGGCGAATTCCTCGCTCCCCGTCGCCCGCACCACGAAGCGCACGTCGTAATGCCAGTGCTCCGGCTCATCGCCGCGCGCCGGAATTGCGTGCCGGTCCAGGTCGAAGATCGCCGGCTCCACCACCAGGCCGGTCAGGCCCGACTCCTCCCCGGCTTCCTTCAATGCAACCGCGGCCAGGTCGGCGTCGCCGTCGGCGTGGCCGCCCAGCTGCAGCCAGCGTCCCAGCTTGCGGTGGTGGGTCAGCAGCACCCGCTGCCCGGCCGCGTCCACCAGCCAGGCCGAGCCGGTGAAATGCCCGGCCAGGCGGCGCCGTTCGTATACCGGGCCGGGGTCCGCCAGCAGCGCCTGGAACAGGTCGACCACCGGCGATTCACCGGGGTGGCGCAGGCGGTAGCCGGCCAGGGCAGCAGGCAGGTCGAAATGGGGGGACATGGGGCCCGGATGCGCTGGAAAGGGCCACCAGTCTACCCACGATGCCCGGCCGGCTCGGGTAAACTCCGGCGATACCTCTGGGGAGAGAGTGTCCATGTCCGATACCTCGCCGGCCCGCGTGGGCCGCGAACCGAGCCTGCTGCAGGCCCTGTTGCCGCTGCTGGTGCTCTTCATCCTGCTGCCGCTGGCGGTTTACCTGTACGCCGACAACTCGTCCTACGGCGCCAACCAGATTTCGCTGCTGCTGGCGGCCGGCGTGGCCGCCATCGTCGGCCTGCGCAACGGCATGCGCTGGGACGACATCCAGGAAGGCATCATCAGCGGCATCGCCATTTCCGGCACCGCCATCCTGATCCTGCTGGCGGTCGGCGCGCTCATCGGCACCTGGATCCTCTCGGGCGCCGTGCCCACGATGATCCACTACGGTCTGGCCGTGCTGCACCCCTCCTTCTTCTACCCGGCCGTGTGCCTGGTCTGCGCCATCGTCGCGATCACCATCGGCAGTTCCTGGACCGTGGCCGGCACCCTGGGCGTGGCGCTGATCGGCGTCGCCCAGGGCCTGGGCCTGGACGTGGCGATCACCGCCGGCGCGATCATTTCCGGTGCCTACTTCGGCGACAAGCTCTCGCCGCTGTCGGACACCACCAACCTGGCCCCGGCGGCGGCCGGCGGCGAACTGTTCGCCCACGTGCGGCACATGACCTGGACCACCCTGCCCAGCCTGGCGATCGCCCTGGTCGGTTTCAGCTTCCTGAGCATGGGCAGCGAAGCCGGCGACGCCGCCGTGGGTTTTGGCAACCTGTCGAACGAACTGCAGAAGCAGTTCGCGCTCGGCCCGCACCTGCTGATCCCCCTGGTGGTGGTGTTCGTGCTGGCCATCCGGCGCTTCCCGGCCTTCCCGACCATCTTCATAGGCGCCCTGCTGGGCGCGGTGTTCGCGGTGGTCTTCCAGCCCGGCCTGGTCGTTGCGCTGGCCGGCAATGACGACCTGTCGCGGCCGATGGCCCTGCTCTCGGGTGCCTGGATCGCGCTTTTCGACGGCTACAAGGGTGAAAGCGGCAATGCCGCCGTCGACGACCTGCTAAACCGCGGCGGCATGTCGAGCATGCTAAACACCGTCTGGCTTATCGTCTGCGCAATGACCTTCGGCGCGGTGATGGACAAGGTCGGCCTGCTCGAGCGCCTGATCCGCAGCGTGCTGAAGATGGCGCGCTCCACCGGTTCGCTTATCGTCGCGACGCTGGTCACGGCGTTCGGCACCAACATCCTGGCCGCCGACCAGTACCTGGCCATCGTGCTGCCGGGCCGCATCTACAAGAGCGAATACGAAAAACGCGGCCTGGCCCCCGAGAACCTCTCGCGCGCGCTGGAGGACGCCGGCACCATCACCTCGCCGCTGATCCCCTGGAACACCTGCGGCGCCTACATGGCCGCCACGCTTGGCGTGGCAACGCTGGATTACCTGCCCTACGCGCTGTTCAACCTGGTGAACCCGATCCTGGCCGGCATCTTTGCCTACATCGGCTTCAAGATCCTCAAGACCAGCCCGAAGGTGGTGATCGAACACCGCCACCCCGGCTGATCCACCCATCCAACCCGGAAGATCAACTTGATGGACACCAAATCAATCCACGGCATGTGGTCCTCGCGCCTTGCCTTCATCCTGGCCGCCAGCGGTTCGGCGGTGGGCCTGGGCAACATCTGGCGCTTCCCCTACCTGGCCTCGGACAACGGTGGCGGCGCCTTCGTGCTGATCTACCTGGGCTGCATCCTGCTGGTCGGCCTGCCGATCATGGCCGCCGAGATCCTGATGGGCCGCGAGGGCCGCATGAGCCCGGTCAATACGCTGCGCAAGCTCACCCGCGAAGGTGGCCACAGCGGCGGCTGGACCGTGATCGGCTGGATCGGCATGCTCGCCGCGGTCGCCATCCTCAGCTTCTACAGCGTGGTCGGCGGCTGGACCCTGCACTACGCCTGGCTGTACGTCGCCCAGATCTTCGGTGGCACGCCGATCACCGACCCCGGCGCCACTTTCGGCGCCCTGCTGGCCAACCCGACGACCCTGGTCTTCTGGCACAGCGTGTTCATGCTGGTGACGGTGGGCGTGGTGGCGATGGGCGTCGAAAAGGGCCTGGAGCGCGCGGTGAAGTTCCTGATGCCGCTGCTGTTCCTGATCCTGCTGGGCCTGCTGGCCTACGGCGTCAGCACCGGCAAGATCGGCCAGGCCTTCGAGTTCCTGTTCAAGCCCGATTTCAGCGAAGTCACCGGCGACACCCTGCTCGCCGCGCTGGGCCAGGCCTTCTTTTCGCTGAGCCTGGGCATGTGCGGCATCATGACCTACGGCGCCTACCTGCCCCGCGACATCTCGATCCCGCGCGTCGCGGTGACGGTGGCGGGCATGGACACGACCATCGCGCTGCTGGCTGGCCTGGCGATCTTCCCGGTGCTGTTCGCCTTCGGCCTGGATCCGGCGGGCGGCGGCCCGGGCCTGATCTTCACGTCGCTGCCGCTGGCCTTCAACGACATGTCCTTCGGCATTCCCTACGCGGTGGCCTTCTTCGGCCTGCTGTTCGTGGCCGCCTGGACCTCGTCGATCTCGCTGCTTGAACCGCCCACGGCGTTCCTGGTCGAGATGGGCGAGATGTCGCGCAAGAAGTCGGCGATCATCGCGGCCCTGGTCATCTGGGCCATCGGCCTGGTGACGGCGCTGGGCTTCAACGTCTGGCAAAACGTGCGGGTGTTCGGCCGCGACCTGCAGGGCGCCATCGAGTTCGTGGCTTCCGACATCATGCTGCCGGTCGGCGGCCTGCTGATCGCGCTGTTCGCCGGTTACGCGCTGAGCCGCAAGATCACCCGCGAACAGCTGTCCCACCTCAGCGACCGCGGCTACCAGGTCTGGCGCTTCCTGATCTGCATCATCGCCCCGGTGCTGGTGCTGATCGTGCTGGCCGCCAAGATCCTGGGCTGACCCGTAACCTCCTTGTGGGAGGGACTTCAGTCCCGAAAAAACGGCCCGCGAAAGCGGGCCGTGTCTTTTGGTTTGGCGATGCGTGGCCGATCAAGGCTCGCAGGGTCGTGCCGACGCCTTGCAGGTCCACAACAGACCCGCCCGATCGCAACCCAGGGAGCGGTCCTGGGCGTTGTTCCAGTCTTTCCAGCTGTCCGGATGCTTCTGCACCACAGCGGCCATCCACACGACCTGGGCACTCACCTTGCCCCCTTCCCTCGTCACCGCGCCGTGTCGCGTGGACGAGATCCTGGCGCCGCACTTCTTTCCTTGATTGCTGGTGGAGGGGTTGGGCTTGCTGGTGCCACCCGGCTCCCCCTGGGAGTTGGGCTTTGATTCCGAGGCCGGCTTGGCGGGCGGCTTGCCGCTGCTCGCGGGGGGCGTGCCGCCGCCGGCGGTGGGCTTGCCCAGCGACTGCCTTGCGCGGCTCTCCGATGCTGTCCGGGCCGGCGGCTGGGCCCCGGAGCCCGTGGCCGAGGTTCC
The DNA here is from genome assembly GCA_964643705.1 of uncultured Arenimonas sp. Classification (GTDB taxonomy): domain Bacteria; phylum Pseudomonadota; class Gammaproteobacteria; order Xanthomonadales; family Xanthomonadaceae; genus Arenimonas. The sequence goes on from CAZXTV010000005.1 coordinate 5,424, forward strand.
GGCCCGCGCCTGGGGACCGCAGGTGGCCTTGAATGCCACCCAGTTGGAGCTTTGCCCGGCGCCGGCGGCCTCGGCCATGTACTTGATGTCCGTGTCGGTGGTGACCTTGAACGTATGGCGGTAGGTTGCCAGCCAGGTGCCGGCTGCGCCCTCCACCGCGTTGGCCTTCAATTCGCCGGTCTTGCCCCCGCCGCTGTTGTGGATGACGAAGCGCACGACGCCGGGGCCGCTGGTGTGTGCCCATGCCGTCAGGACCGCATCCCGCGGACAACTCGCGCCGCCGCTGTCGACAACGGCGAGCTGGACACGATCGACACTGGGGGCGCCGGCGCGTTGGGCCAGGGCAAGGCCTGGCACGGACACCAGGGCAGCGAGGCCAGGAATGGCGAGCATCAGAAACGGACGCATTGGCAGCTCCTTTGGGGAGGTAATCGAGGCACACGCACTTGGCAACTGCAAGGCGGTGCTGAGCTATTCAACGCGTCAAATCGGCAAGACCGGCCACGAACAAGGGAGCTGGAGACGCTTTTCCCGCTGTCATACCCACGAAAGAAAACGGCCCGCTTTCGCGGGCCGCTCCTTCCGGGACTGAAGTCCCTCGCACATGGGGCCCGCGGGTCAGGCGACCTTTTGGATCTCGCCGGACTTCAGCCTGGACCAGTAGGAGTCCAGGTGTTTCTTCACCACCGGCATCAGCAGGTAGACGCCGATCAGGTTCGGGATGGCCATGATGAACAGCAGCGCGTCGGCGATGTCCACGATGCTGCCCAGCGGCATCGTGCAGCCCACGACCGCCATCACCAGGTAGAAGAACTTGAAGCCGTACAGCGCCACCTTCGATTCATTGAACAGGAAGCTGCAGGCCTTCGCGCCGTAATAGGCCCAGGTGATGGTGGTCGAGAATGCGAACAGCAGCACGATCACCGCCAAGGCATAGGGCGTCCAGTCACCAATCGTCGCGAATGCGTTCGAGGTCAGCTGCACGCCGTCGGCGCCGCCGACGATGTGCTGGTTGGTGATGATGATCACCAGCGCCGTCATCGTGCAGATGACCACCGTGTCGATGAACGGTTCCCACAGCGCGACGAAACCTTCCGTCAGCGGTTCCTTGGTCTTCACCGCCGAGTGGGCGATCGCCGCCGAACCCAGGCCGGCTTCATTCGAGAACGCCGCGCGGCGGAAGCCCTGGATAAGCGCGCCGATCACGCCGCCGGTGACGCCCTCGGCCGTGAACGCGCCGTCGATGATCGCGCCGAACGCCGCCGGCACCTGGCCGATGTTCGTGAAGATCACGAACAGCGCGCCGATGATGTAAAGCGCGGCCATGCCCGGCACCAGGCGCGCCGTCACCGAACCGATGCGGGTGATGCCGCCGATGACCACCACGCCGCCCAGCACCGCATACACCAGGCCAAACCACAGGCTGCCGTTGCTCATGCCGCCGGTGACGTTCTCGATTTGCGCATAGGCCTGGTTGGCCTGGAACATGGCGCCGGCGCCGATCGCGCCCATCATGGCGCACAGGGCGAAGATGATCGCCAGCGCGCTGCCGAAATGGCGCAGGCCCGGGTAGTTTTCGGTGATGCCGCGGCTGAGGTAGTACATCGGGCCGCCGGAGATCGTGCCGTCGGGTTTTTCAAGCCGGTACATCACGCCCAGCGTGCACTCGACGAACTTCGTGCTCATGCCCAGCAGGCCGGCCAGGACCATCCAGAACGTGGCACCCGGGCCACCGATGGTGATGGCCACGGCGACGCCGGCGATGTTGCCCAGGCCCACCGTGCCGGAAACGGCCGAGGTGAGCGCGCGGAAATGGCTGACCTCGCCGGCGTCCTTGGACTTCGGGTCGCTGTATTTGCCGCGGATCAGGTCGAAGCCGTGCTTGAAGCCGCGCACGTTGATGAAGCCGAAGTACAGCGTGAAGATGAAACCGGCCAGGATCAGCCAGCCCACGATCAGCGGGAATTGAACGCCGCCAACCGGCACCGAATAGAAGATGCCGCCCGAGACGGCATCGGCGACCGGCCGCACGGCCGCGTCGATGCGCTCGGCGACGGTCGGCTCCGCGACCGTTCCCTCGACGGCCTCCTGCGCGACGGCCACGGTTCCCACGGCCAGCCACATCACGGCGACCATCAAAAGACGTTTCAGCATTGTTGCAGCTCCTCCCTAGCCAGCGCGCAGCCTAACCCGAGCGGCGCCCCGCTGCCCACAGCCCGGCGTGAAGAACCGCCCGTAGCGCCCCGGCAGCCTTGTGGGAGGGACTTTACGGAGCTTCCTCTTCGCCCTGGCCTGCGCCCTCGTCCGGTGCCGAGGCGTCCTTCAGGGACGCCGGCAGCTTCTTGGAGGGCGCCACGCCGAGGTCGCGCAGCATCTCGGCCTGGCGCACCAGGTTGCCCGGCCCCTGGGCCAGCTTGCGCACGGCGTCGTGCTGGGCCTTCTGGGCCCTGTCCAGGTGCTCCCCCACCCGGCCAAGGTCTTCGGTGAAACCGACGAACTTGTCGTAGAGCGCGGCGCCCCGGTCGGCAATGGCCTTGGCGTTGCGGGTCTGGGCTTCGGTGCGCCAGATCTGCGCCACCAGGCGCAGCGAGGCCAGCAGGTTGCTGGGGCCGACCAGGATGATCTTGCGGGCGAAGGCGTAGTCGTACAGGGATGCGTCGCGGCGAAGGGCTTCCAGGAAGGCGGCTTCGACCGGCACGAACATCAGCACCAGGTCGGGGCTGGTCAGGCCGTTCAGGCGGCTGTAGTCCTTGTCGCCCAGTTCGCGCACGTGGTTCTTCAGCGCGGCGGTGTGCCGGCCCAGGTGTTGTTCGCGCTCGTCGGCGTCTTCGGTGCCGCAGGCACGCTGGTAGTCGAGCAGGGCCACCTTGGCGTCGATGACGATCTGGCGGTCTTCGGGCAGCAGCAGCAGGGCGTCGGGGCGGTAGCGGTCGCCGTGCTCGTCCTTGAAGCTTTCCTGGGTGAGGTACTGCTGGCCTTTTTCCAGGCCGGCGCTTTCGAGCAGGCGTTCGAGCTTGAGTTCGCCCCAGTACCCCTGGGTGCGGTTGTCGGTGGTCAGGGCGCGGGTGAGGCTTCCGGCCTCGTCGCTGAGCTGGCGGTTGAGTTCGAGCAGCTGCCTGAGCTCGGCCTGCAGGGTGACACGCTCGCGGCCTTCCTTTTCGTAGGTGTCGGAAACGACCTTGCGGAAGTCCACCAGCTGTTCACGCAGCGGGTTGAGCAACAGGCCCAGCTGGCTGGCGTTTTGTTCGCCGAAACGGCGGGATTTTTCTTCCAGGATTTCGGCGGCCAGGGCCTGGAACTCGGACTTGAGGCGTTCGCGGGCACGTTCGAGGTCTTCGTAACGCTGCTGGGCGGCGGCCTGTTCGGCCAGCAGCCGGGCCTCGAGCCCGGCGGCCCGGGAATCGGCGGCGGCGGCCCGGGATTCGCTGGTTTCGCGGGCGGCGCGGGTATCGCGCAGCTCGCCCTCGAGCTGGCTGCGAACTTCACGCAGTTCGGCCTGCTGCGATTCGCGCTGGCGACGGGCGCCCGCGGAATTGAACAGGAAAGCCAGCACGGCGCCAGCGAGCACGCCAATCAGGAGGAAAACCAGTTGCGTCGCGGACAAAAGAAAACCCCGGCATCAGTCGATGCCGGGGATTCTAGCCTCCGGGGCGTCTCACCGGCCGAGACGGCCGGCGAAGCGGCCTCAGGCGGCGACTTTCGCCCAGGCGCTGCACCAGGCCTCGGCCGGGACGGAGAAGCCCGGGAACAGGGTGCAGGCACCGTTGGAAGCGGTGAAGAACTGGCAGTTGGCGCAGTTGCTGCCGGGCTTGAAGCTCGGGTGCTTCACGGTCTTGTAGTCCAGCGCATAGGCCAGGGCCTTGGCCTGCGGATTGTCCAGCGGCAGGGGCTTGAGCTCCTGGGCATAGGCCTGGCCGATCAGCGCCGGGGCCACGAAGGGCACGGCGGCGGCCATCAGGACGGCCTTGACCAGGAAGCCGCGGCGGGAAGTATTCGTGGTGTTCATGGATGCTCCTTGGCTACGGAGGGTTTCCGTTGGCTGCCGGCAGTTTACGCGTCCTGGGTGAATGCTGTGTTGATGCAGGTCAAGCCCACCCCGGGCGGCCCCATCGGCTAGACTTTGGCCCCATGAGCACCCTGCCCTACGACCCCGCCCAGCTGGCCGACCGGGCCGACGAAATCGTCGCCGCCACCCGCGAACTGTCCGCCCTGGGCTGGACGCCAGCCACCAGCAGCAATTTTTCCATGCGCCTGGACGACCGCCACGCCGCGATCACCGTCTCGGGCCGGGACAAGGGCCGGCTGATGGCCGCGGACATCATGGTCGTGGATTTCGCCGGCAAGGCCGTGGCCACCGAGCACCGGCCCTCGGCCGAAACCCTGCTCCACACCCAGCTCTACGCCCGTTACCCGGACGTGGGCTGCGTGCTGCATACCCACTCGCACGTGCAGACGGTGGCCTCGCGCCTGTACGCGGCCCAGGGCCACGTACACCTGGAAGGCTACGAGCTGCTCAAGGCGCTCGCCGGCAACCAGACCCACGAAATGGCCGTCGACGTCCCGGTGTTCGCCAATACCCAGGACATGGACGAGCTGGCGGCCTGGGTGGACACCCTGCTCGACCAGCAGCCGATGTGGGGCTACCTGATCAACGGCCACGGGCTTTACGCCTGGGGCAAGGACATGGCGGAAGCCCGCCGGCACCTGGAAGCCTTTGAATTCCTGCTGTCCTGCGAACTCGACCTCAGGAGACTGCAAGCATGAGCCGCCTTCGAATCTTCGACCACGACAATCCGTCCACCCCGCTTTCGAGCACCGAGGACCTGGCGCAGATCGCCGCGCGCCTGCAGCCGATCGGCGTGCGCTTCGAGCAGTGGCAGGCCAGCGCGCCGGTGCAGCCGGGCGCCTCGCCCGACGAAGTGATGGCGGCCTACCGCGCCGACATCGACAAGCTGGTGGCCGAGAACGGCTTCAACAGCGTCGACGTCGTGTCGATCTCGCCCGACAACCCGGCCAAGGAGGCCGCGCGCGCGAAGTTCCTGGAAGAGCACTACCACAAGGAAGACGAAGTGCGCTTCTTCGTCGCCGGCTCCGGCCTGTTCTCGCTGCACGTGGGCGACAAGGTCTATGAAATCCGCTGCGAGGCCGGCGACCTGGTCGGCGTGCCCGACGGCACCACGCATTGGTTCGACATGGGCCCGGAGCCCAGCTTCATCGCCATCCGCTTCTTCACCGAAGCCGACGGCTGGGTCGGCCACTTCACCGGCACCGACATCGCCCAACGATTCCCCCGTTACGAACCCGGGCAGGCGGGGTGAGGCAGCGTTTTTGTACGCGGATCAGAGCGGAAAAAAGCTGATAAGAGCGGATAAAGCTCTTTGAATTTTCTGTAGTGCTCTATCTGCTTTTATCGGCTACTTTCCGCTCTGATCCGCGTCCAAAAACGAACCTGGCAATCCGATGAGAACCATACTGACCGATATTGAAGGCACGACCTCGAGCATTTCGTTCGTCAAGGACGTGCTGTTTCCGTATGCGCGGCGGGCGTTGCCGGGTTTCGTGGCGGCGCGGGGCAAGGATCCGGAGGTGCGGCGGTGGCTGGACCAGGTGGCGGCGGAAACCGGCGGCGTCTGCCAGGACGACATGGTCGTCGAGACCCTGCAGGGCTGGATCGACCAGGACCGCAAGCACACCGCGCTCAAGGCCCTGCAGGGCATGATCTGGAAGGATGGTTATGGGCAGGCGGACTTCACCGCCCATGTTTATCCCGATGCCGTGCAGGCGCTGCGCCAGTGGCACGCCGCCGGGCACTCGATCAGCGTCTATTCGTCCGGCTCGGTGCCGGCCCAGCGTCTTTTCTTCGGCCATTCCGACGCCGGCGACCTGACCGGGCTGGTTTCAAACTGGTTCGACACCGAATACGGCGGCAAGCGCGAAGCCGACAGCTACCGGCGCATCGTGCAGGCCCTGGACGTGCCCGCGGCGCAGATCGTTTTCCTGTCCGACGTGGTCGAAGAGCTCGATGCCGCCCGCGACGCGGGCATGGACACCGTGCTGGTCGACCGCAGCCAGGACTACCCGACGCCGCGCACCGGCGAGGCCACGCACGGCCACCTGCGGGTCGAGGACTTCTCCGCCATCACGCCCTGAACCCGCTCAGGGCGGCGCTGTTTCCAGGCGGTAGGACCTTGAAGCCCTGACTTCACCGCGCCAGCGGTCGAAGGCGCGCACTTCGACCAGATGCTCACCCGGCCCCAGGTTGGTCGGCAGCGTGCCGCGCCACAGGTGCGTGGTGCTGCCGGCTTCCGGCAGGCGATCGTAGGCACGCAGGCCGTCGGCGGCATCGTCGATCAGGTTCTGCGTGCGCAGCGCGGGGTCGGGCTGGTCGCTCGGGCGCATCGGCTGCCAGTCGCCGCCGTTTATACGGAATTCCACCCGGCTGTCGGGTTCGCCCATGTAGACGTTCGCGTACACGGCCACGCCCGGGTAGGCCCCGGCGCGCAGCACCTGCGGCGCATGCAGGTGCATGGCGGCGTCGCCGCCGCGGGCGACGTGCCAGCGCAGGGCGTAACCGCCGTCGGCCGCGAACCGCGCCGAGGCGTACCCGTTGGGCGTGCCGTCGGCCATGCGCGCATCGGGAATGCCGTCGGCGTCCTTCACCCCGCTCCAGTAGCCGCCGCAGGTGGCGCCGACGTTGTATTCGTGCAGCGGCGCCGCGCCCAGCCAGCCGTCGGCGGGGCCATGGCGGTGGTGGCGCTGGACGTGGCCGTGGGCGGTCAGCAGCAAGACCTTGGTGAACGGCCTGAGCAGTTCGAACAGCCGCTCGCGGTCGGCGCGGCGGAAGGTTTCGCGCCCGGGTTCGTCGAAAAACGGGATGTGCGCCGCCAGCACCAGGCGACGGTCGCGCGGCAGCCCGTCGAGGTAGGCCGCCAGGAAGCTGAACTGGTCCTCGCGCAGGCCGCCGATGTAGGGCCTGGCCGCGCCCGGCTGGTAGATGACGTCGTCGAGCACGACGAAGCTGGCCTGGGCTTCTTCCCAGGCGAAGGTGTCGGGCCCGAAGTGGCGACGGAAAGTAGCCAGAGAACCGGCGTCACCCTCGGCGTCGAAGTCCAGGTCGTGGTTGCCGGCCACGTGCAGCCAGGGCGTGCGCAGGCGGGCGGTGTGGCGGTTCATCGCCGGGTACAGGGACAGGTCGTCGCTGACCACGTCGCCCAGGGTCAGGCCCAGGTCGGCGGCCGGGGCACCTTCGGCTGCGGCAACGATTGGCGCCACGATGTCGCGGGCGTAGTAGTCGATGTCCACTGCGGACTTGGGCTGCGGGTCGCCGAACACCAGCACCTTCAGCGGTTCCGCGGCCGGCGCGGCCTTGGGCAGCAGGGCGAAGTCGTGGCAACGCGGCGTCTGCCTCGGCAGCCCCCCGTAACGCAGTGCCGGCTGGGGGCCGCGCACGACGTGCCGCCAGAATACCGGCAGGCCATCGGCACCCTCGGGGAACCGGTGGCTGGCCGGCTTGATCACGAACACCGTGTGGTCGGGCGACAGCGGCAGCGACCAGCGGCCGTGTTCATCGGTGCGTACTATGCGGCGGCCGTCGGAAACCTGCACGCCGGCCAGGGCCGGCTCGCCGCGGCCATGGCGGCCATCACCGTCGGTGTCTTCGAAGACGACGCCGGCGTTGCAGGCGCGCGCCGAAACGTCCGGGGCCAGGCAGGCTCCGAGCAGCAGGCAGGTAAGCAGAGGCAGGCGCATGCGCGGCTCCGTGGAAGCAGCCGCGATTATCGCCAATCCGCCGACGCCCTGCCCTCAGCGCGTCGCCGCGGCGTGGCGGTCGCGCAGCACGGCTTCAACGTCGGCCAGGCCCAGGCCGCGCGAACGCAGCAGCACCAGCAGGTGGAAGGCCAGGTCGGCCGCCTCGCCCAGCAGCGCCACGTCGTCCTGGGCGACCGCCGCCAGCGCGGTTTCCACGCCCTCCTCGCCTACCTTCTGGGCGATGCGACGGGTGCCGCCTTCGAACAGGCGGGTGCTGTAGCTGCCCTCGGGGCGCTCGCGTTCGCGCCGCGCCACCAGGGCGTCGAGCTGCGGCAGGAAGGCCCCGGGCGCCTCCGGGAAACAGCTGGGCCGGCCGAGATGGCAGGTGGGGCCGGCAGGGCGCGCCTGCACCAGCAAAGTGTCGGCGTCGCAGTCGGCTTCCAGGGACACCAGCGCCAGCACGTTGCCGGTGGATTCGCCCTTCATCCACAGGCGCTGCTTGCTCCGGCTGTAGAAGGTGACCCGGCCGGTGGCCAGGGTGGCGTCCAGCGCCGCCCGGTCCATGTAACCCAGCATCAGCACCCGGTGGTTGCCGGCGTCCTGCACGATGGCAGGCAGCAGGCCCTGCTGCTTGTCCCAGGCCAGGGCGTCGATCTGTTCAGGCGTCATCACGCACCTCGATGCCGCGCGTGCGCAGCGTTGCTTTCAGTTCCCGGATCCGGACGGTGCCGGCATGGAAAACGCTGGCCGCCAGGGCCGCGTCGACATCGGCTTGTTCGAAGGCCGCGGCGAAATGTGACGCCTCGCCGGCGCCGCCGGAAGCCACCAGCGGTACCCGGCAGATCGCGCGAACCGCCTGCAGCTGTTCGATGTCGTAACCGCTGCGCACCCCGTCGGCGCCCATGCAGTTGAGCACGATCTCGCCGGCACCCAGGGCCTGCACCTCTTCCACCCAGTCCAGGGTGCGGCGCGGCAGCGCCTGGGTGCGGTCGGGGTCGCCGGTGTAGGCGCGCACCCGCCACTGGCCGTCGGCGTCGCGCAGGCTGTCGATGCCGACCACCACGCACTGCACGCCGAACTCGGCCGCCAGCTCGGAGATCAGTTCCGGGCGCTCCAGCGCCGGCGTGTTCACCGACACCTTGTCGGCACCGGCATGCAGCACCGCACGTGCCTGGTCCACCGAACGGATGCCGCCGGCCACGCAGAACGGGATGTCCAGCAGGCGCGCGACACGTTCGACCCAGGCGACATCGACGGCGCGGCCCTGGGGGCTGGCGGTGATGTCGTAGAAGACCAGTTCGTCGGCCCCTTCGTCGCGGTAGCGCAGCGCCAGGTCCTCGATGGCGCCCATGACCACGTGGTCGCGGAAGCGCACGCCCTTGACCACCTGGCCGTCGCGCACGTCGAGGCAGGGAATAAGCCGGCGGCTCAGCACGACGCGGCCTCCGCCAGTGCCGCGTGCAGGTCCAGCTTGCCGTCCAGCAGGGCCTTGCCCAGCACGATGCCGCTGCAGCCGGCCTCGCGGGCCGCGGTGACGTCGCCCAGGTCGCGGGCGCCACCGGACGCCTGCACGGCCAGTCGCGGGAAGCGCTGGCAAAGATAGCGGTAGAGCTCGATGTTCGGCCCGGACATCATGCCGTCGCGGCTGATGTCGGTGCACAGCAGGTGGCGCAAGCCGACCTCGTCGTAGGCGGCGGCCAGCACGTCCAGTTCCTTGCTGCCGTCTTCGGTCCAGCCGTGCACCGGCAGGCGCCAGCGGCCTTCGGCGTCACGGCGCGTGTCCAGCGCCAGGGTCAGGCGGGCGGCGCCGTAGCGCGACACCCAGGACGCCACGCGCCCGGTCTCGCGCACGGCCAGCGAGCCCACCACCACGCGGTCGGCGCCGGCTTCCAGCAGGGCATCCACATCGGTCTCGCTGCGTACGCCGCCGCCGGTTTGCACCTGCAGCGTGGTTTCGGACTTGAGGCGGCGCAGCAGCGGCGCCAGCGTGTAGCCACCGGCACGGGCGGCGTCCAGGTCCACCAGGTGCAGCCAGCGGGCACCGGCCTGGGCGTACTGCCGCGCCAGTTCGAAGGGATCGGCCGGGTAGCGGGTTTCCTGGGCGTAGTCGCCCTGCCGCAGGCGCACGACGCGGCCCTCGCGCACGTCGATGGCGGGGTACAGAAGGAAATCACTCATCACAGGCCCCGCTCGATGAAGTTGGCCAGCAGGCGGGCACCAAAAGCCGCCGAACGCTCCGGGTGGAACTGGGCACCGGCGACGCGGCCCCGCTGGACGACGGCGGCGAACCGGTCGCCGTGTTCGCTGCTGGCGATCGTGTTGGCGTCCACGGGCGCGGCGTAGCCGTGCACGAAGTACACCTGGGCGCCGTCGGGAATGCCGTCGAGCAGCGTGCTCCCGCCGCGCGGCCTGAGGCGGTTCCAGCCCATGTGCGGCACGCGCAGGCCCGGGGCCGCCCGCATGCGGCGTACCCGGCCGGGCAGCAGGCCCAGGCAGTCGACCTCGCCTTCTTCCGAGGATTCAAACAGCAGCTGCATGCCCAGGCAGATGCCCAGCAGCGGCGCTTGCAGCCCGCGCAGGGTCGGCACCAGGTCCAGCTCGCGCAGGCGGGCCATGCCCGGTGCCGCGGCGCCCACGCCGGGCAGGATGACCCGGTCGGCGGCCGAGATGACCGCTGCGTCGCCGCTCACCAGCGCCGCCACGCCCAGGCGTTCCAGGGCGTACCGCACCGAGCCGAGGTTGGCGCCGCCGGAATCGACCAGAACAACGTTCACAGCACCCCCTTGGTGCTGGGCAGGTCGCGGCCTTCGCGGCGCATCGCCTTGCGCAGGGCGCGCGCGACCGCCTTGAAGCAGGCCTCGACCTGGTGGTGGCAGTTCTCGCCCTGCACGCGCAGGTGCAGGCTCAGCCGCGCCTCGTCGGCGAGCGAGCGGAAGAAGTGCGGCACCAGCTCGGTCGCCAGGCCACCTACTTCGTCGCGGGCGAAACTGCCTTCGAAGACGAAGTACGGGCGGCCCGAAAGATCCACCGCGGCACCGGCAAGCGTTTCGTCCATGGGCAGCGTGATCGCGCCCCGGCCGACCGAATCGCCGTAGCGGGCGACGCCGCGCTTGTCCTGCAGCGCCTCGCGCAGGGCCTGGCCCAGGGCAAGGGCGCAGTCTTCGACGGTGTGGTGTTCGTCGATGTGCAGGTCGCCTTCGCAGCGCAGGTCCAGCGCGAAGCCGCCGTGTTTGCCCAGCTGTTCAAGCATGTGGTCGAAGAAGCCCAGGCCGGTGCTGACCTTCGGGTCGGCCGGCTGGTCCAGGTCGACCGCGACGCGGATGCGGGTTTCCTTGGTGGTGCGCTCCACCACCGCGGCGCGCGGGGCGTTGGCCAGTTCGTGGGCGATGCCGGCCCAGGTGTCCGGGCCTGGCGCCAGGCGGAAACCCCGGCAGCCCAGGTTGCGCGCCAGCTGCAGGTCGGTTTCGCGGTCGCCGACGACGGCGGAGTTCGCCAGGTCGATCGACCGGTCGCGCAGGTAGTCCATCAGCAGGCCGAGTTCGGGCTTGCGGGTGGGCTTTCTTTCGTGCTCGAAGCTTTCGTCCACCAGCACGTCACGGAATACGATGCCCTGCGAAGCCAGCACCTGGATCACCAGCGCCTGCGGGCCTTCGAACTGCTCGCGCGGGAACGCGGGCGTGCCCAGGCCGTCCTGGTTGGTGACCATGACGAACTGCCAGCCGGCGTCGCGCAGCTGCAGCATCGCCGGGATCACGCCTTCGACGAAACGCACCTTCTCGAAGGCGTCCACCTGGAAATCGCCCGGCTCCTCGATGATCGTGCCGTCGCGATCGACGAACAGAATTCGCTGGCCACTCATGCCGCTGCCCTCCCCGTCCGCAATGCCGAAAGCACCGCGTCGTTTTCCTCGGCCCTGCCGATGCTGATGCGCAGCGCGTCGGCCAGCTGCGACGAGGCGCGCATGTCGCGCACCACCACCCCGGCGGCCAGCAGGCGCGCGAAGGCCAGGCCGGCATCTTCGAACCTCGCCAGCAGGTAATTGCCCTGCGAGGCATAAACACGGCGCACGCCCGGGCAGTTGGCCAGCTCGGCGCGCAGGCGTTCGCGCTCGCCGCGCACGGCCTGCACGTGCTGGCGGGTCAGGGCAAGCGCCTGGTCCGACAGCCCGGCCAGCGCGAGCTGCACGCAGGGCGAAGGCAGCGGATACGGGGCCTGGCAGTTGCGCAGCACCTGCACCAGGCTGGCGTCGGCCAGCAGGCAGCCAATGCGCGCCGCCGCCAGCGCGTGCGCCTTGGAAAGCGTACGCAGCACGGCGAGGTTGGGCTGGTCGTCGATGTCGCGGGCCAGCGAGGGCTGGTCGCTGTATTCGCCGTAGGCCTCGTCCACCACCACCAGCGCCCGGCCGGCCAGGCGCCGCGCCAGGTCGCGCAGGTCGGCGGCGGCGATCGCCTGCCCGGTCGGGTTGGCCGGCGAACAGACGAAGACCAGCTTGGCGCCGTGGGCGATGGCGGCACTGGCCAGCGCGTCGAGATCACATTCGAAACCGCTGGCGCCGTCGCGCAGCGGTACTTCGACCAGGGGCGCGCCCTGCAGGCGCGCGCTGACCGCGTACATGCCGAACACCGGCGGCGCGATCACCACGGCGTCCTGGCCCGGGCGGCACAGGGCGCGCACCAGCAGGTCGATGGCTTCGTCGCTGCCGCGACCCACCAGGACCTGGTCGGCACGCACGCCGTACAGCATGCCCAGCCGGCTGCGCAGCGCCTCGGGCTGGGGGTCGGGATAGCGGTTCGCGCCAAGGCCGCCGTCGGCCGGATTGCGCCAGGCGCTTTCGTTGGCGTTCAACCAGATGTTGCCGCTGGTGCCGCTGCGGCGCGCCGACGCGTAGCCCGCGAAAGAACGCAGGTCTTCGCGCACCAGTTCCAGAAGCGCATTCATGCCACACCTGCCAGGCGCCGCAGCACCGATTGCGCGTGGGCTTCCAGGCCCTCGGCGCGCGCCATCACCACCGCGCAGGGGCCGATGGCGGCCAGGCCCGCCCGGCTCACTTCCTGGTAGCTGATCGCCTTCTGGAAGCTGGCCACGCTGACACCGCTCCAGGCGCGCGCGGCGCCGTTGGTCGGCAGCACGTGGTTGGTGCCGGAACAGTAGTCGCCCAGGCCCTCGGGCGCGTAGTCGCCCAGGAAGACCGAGCCGGCACTTTGCACCTTGTCGAGCCAGGCGCGGGGGTCGCGCAGGGCCAGGATAAGGTGTTCGGGCGCGTAGTCGTTTGACAGCGCGAAGGCGTCGTCGAGGCTCGCCACCTGGAACAGCCGCGCGTGCTGCAGCGCCTTTTCGGCGATGTCGCGACGGGGCAATTCGTCCAGCTGCAGGCGCACCTGGATTTCCACCGCTTCGAGCAGCGCCTGCGAATTGGTGGCCAGGATCACCTGCGAATCCGGGCCGTGTTCGGCCTGGGACAGCAGGTCGGCGGCCACGTGCGCGGGCGGCGCGCCGGCGTCGGCGATCACCAGCACTTCGGACGGACCGGCGGGCATGTCGATGGCCGGCCCCCCGGCCATCATCGCGGCGAACTGCTTGGCGGCGGTGACGTAACGGTTGCCCGGGCCGAAGATCTTTTCGCAGCGCGGCACGCTGTCGGTGCCCAGGGCCATCGCGGCGATCGCCTGGGCGCCGCCGATCTTGAACACCTGGCCGATGCCGCACAGCTTCGCCGCCACCAGCACCGCCGGGTCCGCGCGGCCGTCGGCGCGCGGCGGGGTGCACAGCACCACCTGCGGGCAGCCCGCCAGCGCGGCCGGCACACCCAGCATCAGCGCAGTGGAAGGCAGCGGCGCCGAACCCGCGGGCACGTACAGGCCCACGCGCGCGATCGGCCGCAGCATGCGCCCGCAGGCGACACCCGGGGCGGTCTCGACTTCGAAACCCTGGCCCATGCCGGCGCGGTGCCAGGCCTGCAGGCGGACGATCGCGTCCTGCATGGCAGCACGCAGCGCCGGGTCGAGCCCGGCTTCGGCTTCGGCGAATTCGGCGTCACCGACTGCGAATTCGGCGATCTCGACCTTGTCGAAACGCCGGGTCAGCGCACGCAGCGCGCCGTCGCCGTCGGCGCGCACCTGGTTGAAGATGCGGCGCACGGCCGCCTCCAGGTCGTCCTGCTCGCCACCCCCGGGGCGGTCGAGCGCGCGGGCGCGGTCGCCGGGGTCCAGGGCCGTCCAGTCCAGTCGTTTCATTGCAGCATCTGCTCCACCGGAAGCACCAGCAGGCCCGTGGCCCCGGCGCGTTTCATGTCTTCCAGCCGCTGCCAGGTCATGGCGCTGCGGCACAGGGCCTGCAGGGCGACCTGGTCGCGCTGGCCTTCGATGGCCATCACGGTGGGCGGTTCGGCGTCGGGCAGCAGCTTGAGCAGGCCCGGCACCGCCTCGCGAGCGGCCTGGAACAGCACCAGTTTGCTGGCACGCACGCTCAAGACCGCGTCAAGGCGACGCAGCAGCATCGCCGCAAGTTCGGCGCGCGCGTCGCCGAACGGCTGCGCCGGCGCGGCCAGCACCGCCTGGCTTTCGAACACGATGGCGGCTTCCTTGAGCTGGTTGGCCATGAGCGTGGCGCCCGTGGACACCAGGTCGCAGATGGCTTCGGCCTTGCCCAGGCGCGGGGCGATTTCGACGGAACCGGAAAGCACGACGGGATCAGCCTGCACGCCCTGCCCCTGCAGCCAGCGCGCCAGCAGCTGCGGATAGCTGGTGGCGATGCGCAGGCCGGCCAGGCGTTCGGGGCCCGGCCATTCCCATTCATTGGGCACCGCCACCGACAGGCGGCAGCGGCCAAAACCCAGGTCGCGGATGGCGCGGTAGGCCTCGGGCTGGCCAGTGGCAGCGCGTTCCAGGGCCTGTTCCTCCAGCACGTTCTGGCCGACAACGCCCAGGTCGCAGGTGCCTTCGGCGATAAGGCCCGGGATGTCGTCGTCGCGCACCAGCAGCAGGTCGATGGGCAGCGATTCGCCATAGCAGAACAGGCGGTCGCGGCTTTCCCGGAAGGCCAGGCCGGCGCGCGCGAGCAGGTCGCGGGCGGGGTCGGACAGGCGGCCGGATTTCTGGATGGCGATGCGCAGTCGGTCGTGC
>CAZXTV010000006.1:0-19037 GCA_964643705.1 uncultured Arenimonas sp.
AGTCGGGCTACCTGACCTTCACCGCGCTGATGATGGCTGGCCTTGACGGCATCAAGAACAAGATCGACCCGGGCGCGCCGAGCGACAAGGACCTCTACGACCTGCCGCCGGAAGAAGAGAAGAACATCCCGACCGTCTGCCACTCGCTGGACCAGGCGCTGGAAGCCCTGGACAAGGACCGCGAGTTCCTGAAGGTCGGCGGCGTGATGACCGACGACTTCATCGACGGCTACATCGCGCTGAAGATGCAGGAAGTGACCAAGTTCCGCGCGGCCACGCACCCGCTGGAATACCAGATGTACTACGGCATCTGAGTGCGGTATTCCCGGACCGGGCGCCTTAGCAGCCAGCGCAGCAGCAGCCGCGCCGGGTGCCAGCCCGGGTAGGGCCGGTAGCCGCCCTCGAACACGCGGCGCTCCGCCAGGGGCGCCGCCGGGGGCGGCACGCCGAGGAAAGCACAGGCTCGCCCGACGACAGCCGTCGGGTCGTCTGCCAGCGACTGCTGGTGCAACACCAGCAGCTGGCTGTCCGGGAAATGCCGGCGCAGGCAGGCCAGCTGGGCCGCGTAGTCGCCGCGCAGGCGATAGCTGTGGCGGCGCAGCGGCGAGGCTTCGGACCAGTCATCGTGGTGGCCGCGCAGGCGCCAGGTTTCGAACAACATCGCCGGCAGCACTGGCCAGGTTTCGGTGCCGCGCGCGCGCTCCATCCGGTAGTGCGACAGCGCGCGTTCAACCGGGTCGCGCAGCAGGATGATCCAGCGCATGCCGGGGTTGTAGCGCGCGATGCGGGCCACCAGGCGCGGGTGCAGGCAGTAGACGGGCGTCGCGTCGCCGTGCAGCATCGCCTCTTGGCCCGCCGGGAAGTGCGCGGCATAACGCTGATCAATTTGTGCGACCGACGCCGCGTCGTCGAAATCCGGCGCGTCGAAGACATGGGCCTCCTTGCCTGCCGGCAGGCGCAGGTCCGGATGTTCGGCCAGGTAGGCCGCCAGCGCGCTGGTGCCGCACTTCTGCACGCCGCCTATCAGGAAACGGATGCGGGGACTCACGGGCCTGCGCCTGGCTGGAGCTGCCGCGCCAGGTGGCGGACCTCATCTTCGCCGTAGAGCTCGCGCCAGCGCCCGGGGCGGTCCAGCAGGTGGATTGCCAGCCCGTCGATGAGTCCGCGCGGATAATCGGCGTTGGTGTTGCGGTTGCCAAGGGCCATGGCCGGCGCGGTCGGCAGTCCGGCCCGGGCGAACAGCTCGGCGCCCGGGTCCTGCACCAGCGCCTCGTAGCGCACCAGGCGTTCCGGACCCAGGTGGTCCAGGAAACGGCCGACGAACCATTCCAGCACCAGGCGCTGGCGTTCGAACAGCACCGGCTCCGCGGCCAGGGCATCGGCGAGCGCCGGATCCAGGCGTTCACCGGCAGGCACATGGCCCCGGGAAACCGGCAGGTCCAGCGAGTTCCACGAGGCCAGCACGGCCAGCGGATTTCGCACCACGCCCAGGCAAGGGCCCAAAGTGGTCAGGTCGGGCAGCAGCGCGGTGAAGGCCGCGTTGTGCTTGATCGCCAGCGTGAAATCGGGGTCCAGCGGTTTGTCGAAAGCCACCTCGCCGCGGCTGACGCGCCAGGTGCGCTGTGTGCCGACGGTGTCGCCGGCCGGGTTGTCGGGCACTTTCCCGTCGGCGTGGAAGCTCGTGGCCCGACCGGTTTGGAGCAAGCTCCGGCGCGCCTGTTCCGCGTGCTCCCCGACGGCGGCGACGGCGGCAGCGCGGTCTTGGGTGGGAAGTGCAAGGACGTCCATCGGCTCGAACAGCGCCACCGTGTCCGGTGCCTGGTTGAGCAAATGGCAGCACAGCGTGGTGCCCGAACGGGGAAGTCCGGTGAGGATCAGCAGGCGTGGCGGCATCTGGCCCACTCCGGATCCAGCCGATCGAGCAGCGCATGGAAGGCGGCCCGTTCGCGTGCGAGTGAATGGTCCGCTGCCGTGGCGAGTCCTGCGGCGGCGATTTCCCGGCGCCGTGCCGGATCGCACAGCTGCCGCACGGCGGCGGCGAGCGCGCCGGCGTCGCGGGCCGGGACCAGTGCATTCGTGCCGGGCCGCAGGTACTCGCGGTTCCCGCCGGCATCGGGCATCACCACCGCGGCTCCCAGGGCCATGGCTTCCAGGCCGGGAAGGAAGAAACCTTCGCGATCGTGTGGCAGCAGCACGGCGATATCCGCGGCAACCAGGTGCGCCAGGAAACCGGACCGCGGCAGGCCGGCCGGCAGCAGCTCCACCGCGCCGGCGACGCCTTCCAGGGCCGCGGCGACGGCGGCGGCCAGGTCCGGCGCCTTGCCGCCGGCGATGACGATCCGCGGTGCCGCGGACGGCCTGGAAGGCAATCCGGCCAAAGCCGGCAGATCGTGGGCCGCTGGAATCACGTGCACCGGACCGTTGACCTCGCCGGTGGCCAGCACGGCGTCCGCAACCGCCTGGCTAACGCACACGCGCACGGCCGGCCGGCGCAGGAAGGCCCGGCGGGCGTCCCCTGCCTCGGCGTGGCCCAGGCCTTGAAGCAGGTTCAGAACCGGCCGGCCGGGACGGTCGTCGGGCACCGCGTCCCAGTCCAGGCCCGCCAGGAAGAGCAGGTCCGCGTCGTCTGGCTGCCAGCGCTCCGCCTGGCGCAGGCCGGTGCCTGCCCAGGGATTCTCTGCGGCGATCGAATCGGGCGTCAGCCAGGTTTCGGCGACGAAACCCGGGTGCGCGTCGACGTGGCGCACGTAATCGCGCACCTTGCCGTGACCGCCGGAATATCCCAGGAACCGGCGGTGGAACAGCACCCGCCTCATGGGTCACCGGCGATGTTCATTTCGATCGGCAGCGCGAACAGCCCGGTGAAACGCTCGCGGCTGTCGTCGACGACCTCGAAGGACACCGCCCCTTCCTCGCGCGCCAGGATCGTCGTGCGGTCCAGCGCCGGCGCATCGGCCAGGCGCATGCGCACCCGGTAGATGCCCTTTTGCAGCAGGGCGTCCAGGCGGATGCGCAGCCGGTGGTCGCCGGGGCCCGGCAGCGCGAAGCGCCGGCCGCTGACCTGCAGGCCCTTACTGTCCATCAGGTCGAAGATCAGCACCGGGGCCGCGATGCCCGGCTCCAGCGCCAACTGCAGGTCCAGCTGCAGTGATTCGCCATAGCGCGCGTTTGCGTGCGCGCGGCCATTGGGCGCAAAGCTGGCGGCGATGATCCGCGCCCGGTCGCTGCCGTAGCCGTGGGTGGACCGGCGCATCCCGGCGGCGGTGTCGGTCGGCAGCGCCTGCTTGTGGATGCGGTACAGGTACTCGGTGCTCACGTCCTCGGGCGTGCCCTCCATCACCACCCGGCCCTTTTCCAGCAGCAGGGCGCGGCGGCAGAAGGCGCGCGCGGCGTTGATGTCGTGGCCGACGAAAAGCAGGGTCGTGCCGCGTCCCAGGATCTCGTCGACCTTGGCCATGGCCTTGGCCTGGAACTGGGCGTCGCCCACGGCCAGGGCTTCGTCCACGATCAGCACGTCCGGGTCCACGTGCACCTGCACCGAAAAAGCCAGGCGCAGGGCCATGCCGGAGCTGTAGGTCTTGACCGGGCGGTCGATGTATTCGCCGATGTCGGCGAAGTCGATGATCGCGTCCATCAGCGTCGCGAGCCGTGCCGGCGGGATGCCCAGGATGGCCGCGTTGATCTGGATGTTTTCGCGCCCGGTCATCTCCGGGTTGAAGCCCGAACCCAGTTCCAGCAGCGCGGCGACGCGACCGTGCACCTGCACGCTTCCGGCGGTCGGGGTCAGCACGCCGGCGACGATCTGCAGCAGGGTGCTCTTGCCGCTGCCGTTGAGGCCGATGACGGCCAGCGAGTCGCCGGGCATCAGTTCGAAGCCGACATCATGCAGGGCGGTGAAGCGCGGCATGCGGCGTTGGGCCGCGGCGTCCAGGCGTCGGGCCAGGCCGGGCAGCACTGGCTGCAGGGCCGCGGCGGCGCGAGCGGCCAGCGGCGCCATCAGCCGCGCGCCGGGACTGGTCCACAGGGTGTAGGTCTTGCCAAGGCCCTGGACGCGGATCGCGGGGGGCGGGTTGGCCGGGGCGGCGGGTGGCTTCATCGCGCGCATTGTCGCAAACCCGTGCCGCGCTTGCGCTGGCCGGGGCACAAAAAAACGGGCGGCCCGAAGGCCGCCCGTCAGTTACTCAGTTTCGTAGCCGAAGTATTAGTTCGGGTCCGAACCCTCGTAGGTCGACAGCGTGCCGAGGAACAGGGTCTTGTTCTGCTCGTCATTGGTGTCGTAGTCCGTCAGGTTGGTGACGGTGCCATCGGTGTTGTTGCGGTTCAGGCTCTGGACGCGCATGCCGGCGAACTCACCGGTCACCAGGAAGCGCCACTTGCCCGCGCCATCACCCAGCGCGCCGGTCAGGCCAGCGCCGCCGGCCTCGATGACGTCCGAGTTGATCTGACGCGAAGCGCCCGAGGCCAGGTTGAAGGTCACGTTCGGAGCCTTCACGCCAGCGTCATCCCAGGCTTCGATGGTGACCAGACCCGCGGTGGAGCTCGGGTTGGTGACACGCAGGAAGGACTGGGCGGTCGCGTTGGCGCCCGGGTTGAAGGTGGCAACCTTCACGACCGAACCGTTGTAACGCAGCGGCAGCAGGTTGCAGGACGGGGCGGTGTAGGTGGTCGCGCCACGGGTGTGGCTGGTGACGACCGAGACCGACGAGGCATCGATCACCTGGGCGTTGCCGCCGGCCACCTGGAAGCACAGCGCGGTGCTGAAGCCCGAAGCCGAGAAGTTCGCGCCGAGGGTGGCACCGGTGTAGGTGAAGGTGTAGACGGTGCGGGCAGCGTTCGGCACGCCGGTCACCAGCGGGGTGGCGCAGGTGTTGTCGGTGGCCAGGAAGATGCTGTTGCCCGAATCGAACGCGGTGAAGTTGCCGGTCAGCGTGGTGACGAAGGCATCGGTCGCCTGGTAGCTGAACGAGGTGAAGCCCGTGGCGATCGAGGCGTTGACCGAACCCGCGTTGAAGATGCCGTTGTCCGACAGGCCGATTTCGCCAGTGCTGGAGAAGAAGGTCTTCGAGCCCTGCGCCGGGGTCACGCCCACGTCGATGGTCTCTTCCGGCTCAAGGGCGGTGGTGGCGTCGCAGGCGATGACCAGCGGGTTGGCCGAGCGCAGCACCGGGGTGGTGACGGCGTTCATGCCGGTGATCTCGTTACCCGACACCGGGTCACGGAAGGTCGAGGTAGCGGTGATCTGGCTGCCAGCGACGGTCATGTGCGGGACCAGGTTGGTCAGCTCGAAGCCGTTGCCGCCGGCCGGGATAACCGACGCGGAAGCGTTGAACGACAGCAGCTGGCCAGCAACCAGGCCCGGGACCGGGGTCACGGACGGCGGGTTGAGCGACAGGACCACGAAGCTCTGGCCGGCACCGCCGGCAGCGATCGAGGCAGTCCAGCTCGGGGCGGCCGCGCCCACGACAATGTCACTGGCATCGAAGCCGGCGGCGAACCGGGCGTTGTTGCTCAGCTCGATGCGGACGCTGAAGCCGCTGGTGCGGCCGAGGATGGTGTCGTCACCGAGCGTGATCTGCAGCTGCTCGTTGATGCCGACGACGGTGGTGGACGCCGTGATGTCAGCGGTGGCGACGAGGACGGGATTCTGGTCACCGTTGGTGGCCAGGGTGTAGGCGGCAGCGTTGCCGGCGGCGCCCATGGCAGCGACCAGGGCAATTGCCAGAGTCTTCTTGTTGAGGGTCGACATGTCGAATTTAACTCCAATTGGTAAATAGGGTCGTAGCTTAGACCGGTTGCTCCGCAATGCCCGGTACCAGTGGTTTGCGCTGGCGACCGGCTGTTCCAAGGAGGGACCTGCAAAGACGCTAGCGTCCCCCCCCAGGACGTCAAGCCACGGAGGGAAAATAGACCAACGCTGCAAGGCGGTCAATAGCTTACGGACAATAGCTTTGAGCGCCCTGAGGGCTTGTCACGATGTGATCGGCCTCACACTTTTGCGCCTGTTTGACCCCGCTTGCAAGGCTTGCCTGAAGCGCCCGGGACGCCCCCCGGCGCCCGCCCTGGCTAACCCGGCGCCTCCGTTTTGGCGGTAAGATGCTGAATCTCCTTGGTTAATGCCGCCCGATGCCTGCCGCCGCCCCCGCCCTAGCCAGCGCTTACACGCATCGGTCTCTGATCAGGCGCCTGGTCGGCCGGGAGCTGGCCACGCGCTACCGGGGCGCGGCCCTCGGGCAGGCCTGGCCGCTGATTTCGCCCCTGTTGATGCTTGCGGTGTTCACGTTGGTCTTCGGCGCGGTGTTCCAGTCGCGCTGGCCCAACCAGGCCGACGACGGCCTGCTGTCCTTCGCGCTGGTGCTGTTCGCGGGCCTGCTGGCGCATGCCTTCATGACCGAAATGTTGTCGACCGCGCCAGGCACCATCCTCGAGAACCCCAACTACGTAAAGAAGGTGGTTTTCCCGCTCGAGACCCTGGCCTGGGTGCGCCTGGGCGTGGCCGGCCTGCACGCAGCGGTGGGTTACCTGTTGCTGGTTGTCGTCAACGCCGCGCTGGGTTCCGGGCTGCACCTGGCCACGCTGTCGCTGCCGGTCATCCTGCTGCCGTTCGCGCTGATGCTGCTGGGCCTGCACTGGTGGCTGTCGGCCGTCGGGGTGTACCTGCGCGACCTGGGCCAGCTGGTGGCGCCGGCGCTGACGGCGCTGATGTTCCTGAGCCCCGTTTTTTATCCGCGTTCGCAGGCGCCGGCGCCGCTGGACGCCTGGATTGCATGGAACCCGCTGACCATCCCCATTGAACAAGTGCGTGCCGCGCTCTTCGCCGGCCAGTGGCCCGATCCCGTGCAGTGGGGCATCTACCTGGCGGCGTCCCTGCTGGTCTTCGCCTCGGGCCTGCTAGTGTTCCAGAAATTGCGCAAGGGATTCGCCGATGTCGTCTGAAAGCCACGTCCTGCCGGCCCGCATCGGCGAGCTGCTCGTGCACGAAGGCCTGGTGTCCGCCGGCGACCTCGACAAGGCGCTGGCGCTGCAGCCGCGCGTCAAGGGCCGGCTGGGCAACGTGCTCGTGCGCACCGGCGCGCTTTCCGAAGACAACCTGCTCGAAGTGCTGGGCAGGCAATTGGGCCTGCCGGTGGCGGGAGGCGAGCTGGCCTTGCCGTCGGAAGACGAAGTGCGCGGTTTCATGGCCACCACCCGGGTGGGCCTGGACTGGGCGCTCGACCGCCAGGTCGCGCTCTGGGAATCTTCCGGCACCGTTTACGTCGCTGCGCGCGACCCGCTGTCGCCCGAGCTGGCCGATGCCTTGCGCTTCATCGTGCCGGGGCGCACGCCCTCGGCCTGCCTGGTGCGCAGCCAGGACCTCGAGCGTCTGCTCGACGGCCTGGCCCGCCTGCAGGCCGACAGCCGCGAAAGTGAATCGGGCGACGTACGCCAGCTGCGTGAACTGGCCGAAGAAGCGCCCACCGTCGAACTGGTCAACAACCTGCTGGCCCAGGCCGTCGAACAGCGCGCGTCCGACATCCACGTCGAACCCGAGGAGCGCACCTTCGCCGTGCGCTTCCGCATCGACGGCGTGCTGCAGAGCCGCCTGAGCCTGCCGCGCGACCGCTTCAACGCCGTCGCCTCGCGCATGAAGCTGATCTCCGGCATGGACATCGCCGAACGTCGCCTGCCGCAGGATGGCCGCCTGTCGGCCCGCGTGGGTGGCCAGGAAATGGACATCCGCGTCTCCGCCCTGCCCGGCGTGCACGGCGAATCGCTGGTGCTGCGCCTGCTGCCCAAGGAGCGCCGCGAACTGGGCCTGGAAATGCTGGGCTTCCAGTCCGACCACCTGGCGATGATGGAAGCCTGGACCGCCGAAGCCAACGGCATCGTGCTGGTCACCGGCCCTACCGGCTCGGGCAAGTCGACGACGCTTTATTCGGCGCTGGCGGCCAGCAACGACGGCAAGAAGAAAATCATCACCGTCGAAGATCCGGTCGAATTCCAGCTGCCCGCGGTCACCCAGATCCAGACCCATTCCGAGATCGGCCTCACCTACGCCCGTGCCCTGCGCTCGATCCTGCGCCAGGACCCGGACGTCATCATGATCGGCGAAATCCGCGACCTGGAAACCGCCGAAATCGCCGTGCAGGCGGCGCTGACCGGCCACCTGGTGCTGTCCACGCTGCATACCAACGACGCGGTCAGCGCGTTCACGCGCCTGGTGGACATGGGGCTCGAACCCTTCCTGGTGGCCACGCCGCTCAAGGGCGTGCAGGCCCAGCGCCTGGTGCGCAAGCTGTGCACCCAGTGCGCCCAGCCCGCCGCCGCACCGGTGCCCGAGCTGGCGCTTCCCGCGCAGGCCTGGGCGCAGCGCCTGTCGCTGGACCCGCAGCCCCGGTGGCGCGAACCGGTTGGCTGCCCGCATTGCCAGGGCACCGGTTACCGCGGCCGCATCGGCATCTACGAATTCGTCGACGTCGACGAAACCCTGCAAAAGCTCATCTCCAGCGGCGCCAGCGTGCAGGACATGCGCGAACAC
Organism: uncultured Arenimonas sp.; assembly: GCA_964643705.1. Classification (GTDB taxonomy): domain Bacteria; phylum Pseudomonadota; class Gammaproteobacteria; order Xanthomonadales; family Xanthomonadaceae; genus Arenimonas. Next base: position 8,516 of record CAZXTV010000006.1, read on the forward strand.
GCCCGCGCCCGCGGCGCCCGCTTCCTGCGCGACGACGGGCTGGTGAAGGCCTGGCAGGGCATCACCTCGGTGGACGAGGTGATGCGCGTGACCAGCACCTGATCCCATGCAGCGCTTCGACTACAAGGTATTGGCCGCCGACGGCAGCGTGCTTTCCGGGCAGCTGCGCGCCGGCAGCGAACGCGAGGCCGCGCGCCAGCTCGAACGCAAGGGCCTGGCGCCGCTGGAAATCGTCCGCCATGCCGGCACGCCCGGCGTGCAGCGGGCCGGTGGCCGCCTGCGTCGCGAAGAGCTGATCCTGGCCTTCCACCAGCTCGCGACCATGCTGCGGGCCGGCGTGACCCTCGGCGAAGCCGTCGAAGCGCAGGCGGGGGCAGGCGGGCATCCACGCCTGGCCACGGCCTTCGCCGGCATCGCCACCCAGCTGCGGCGCGGCGAAGCCTTCCACGATGCGCTGGCCGCCGCCGGCCTGCCGCTGCCCGACTACGTGCTGCAGCTGGCGCGCGCGGGCGAACTCACCGGCCGCGTCGGCGACGCGCTGGCCGACGGCGTGCACCAGATGGAGTACGAACACGGCCTGGCCACCGAGATGCGCAACGCGCTCATCTATCCCGCGGTGCTGGTGCTGGCCGGCGCCGCGGCGGTGGTGCTGATGTTCGCCTTCGTGGTGCCGCGTTTTTCGTCCCTGCTCGACAAGGCCGACCAGTTGCCCTGGCTGGCCTGGGCGGTGCTGTCGGGTGGCACCTTCGCCAATGCCCACTGGCCGTGGCTGCTGGTGCTGGCGGTGGCCGCGGGCGCCGCGGCCTGGCGGCTGCAGTCGCAGCCCCGGCTGCGTTCGCTGGTGGTGGAACGCGCCGCCCGCCTGCCCGTGCTCGGGCCCTGGCTGCAGGACGCGGAAACCGGGCGCTGGGCCAAGGTCATGGCCACCCTGCTGGGCAACCGCGTGCCGCTGGCGCAGGCGCTGGCCCTGGCCACCGACGGCACCTCGCTGCCCGACCGGCGGCGCCGGCTGGCCCAGGTCACGCGCGCCGTGCGCGGCGGCCAGTCGCTGGCCGATGCGCTGGAAGACCAGGACGCGCTCAGCCCCACCGGCTACAACCTGGTGCGGGTGGGCGAACGCTCCGGCGAACTGCCGGCCATGCTGGCTTCATTGGCGCGCCTGTACGATGAAGCCGGTCGTACGCGCATGAAGCGCGTGCTGATCCTGGTCGAACCGATCGCGATCCTGGTCATCGGCGGTGTCATCGGCACCATCATCCTGGGCGTGATCCTGGCCATCACCAGCGCCAACGACCTTGCCTTCTAATCTTCGATTACGGATCCACCCCATGAAACAGCGCGCTTCCGGCTTCACCCTCCTCGAGATGATCGTCGTGCTGGTCATCATCGGCCTGATCATGGGCCTGGTCGGCCCGCGGCTGTTCAGCCAGGCGGACAAGGCCAAGGTGCAGACCGCTGAAACCCAGGTGCGCATGCTCAAGGGCGCGCTGGAAACCATGCGCCTGGACATCGGCCGTTTCCCGACCGAACAGGAAGGCCTGCAGGCCCTGGTCACCAAGCCCGCCGACGAGCGTGTTGCCACGCGCTGGGAAGGTCCCTACCTCGACGACGGCGTGCCCACCGATCCCTGGGGCAATCCCTACCGCTACGCACCGGTCGCCAGCGACACCCAGCCGATCACCCTTTACTCCACCGGCGCCAACGGCGAAAACGGCGGCGAAGGCTACGACGCGGACGTGGGCTACCTGCCCAAGCCCTGACCATGCGCCGGGCCGGTCGGGGGTTCACGCTGCTGGAACTGCTGGTCGTGCTGGCGTTGCTCGGCGTCCTGTCGGCCCTGGTGGCCCCGGCGGTCTCGCGCGGCATCGACGCCTGGCGCCTGCGGACGGCCGCGCAATCCCTGGAACAACAGGTGGCGCGACTGCCGCTGCAGGCGCGCGCGGCCGGCGTCACCCTGCGCCTGGGCGGCGAACTGGCCTGGCCGGTGGCCGTGCCCCCGATCGAAATCGAAGACGCCAGCGTGCAGTGGCTGTCGCCTCTGGTGGTTCGCAGCAATGGATTCTGCGAGCCCGGTGCCCTGCGCCTGCGGCATGACCAGGCCCGGCGCGACTACGACGTGCTTTCGCCCGATTGCCGCATGCGCCGGCGCGAGGATGCGCAAGACGACGCGGACGAGGCGCCATGAGCCGGCGCGGCGCCGCCGGGTTCACCCTGCTCGAAGCCATCGTTGCGATGGTGGTCTTCGCGATGGGTGCGCTGGCCCTTTACCAGTGGCAGGCCACCAGCCTCTCGGCGCTGTCGCGCGTGGACGTGCAGGCGCGCCGGCTGGACGTGGCGCGTGACGCCCTGGAAGCGCTGCGCAGCGTCAACCCGATGGCCGAACCCGAGGGCGAACGGGCGCTGGGCGACTACACGCTCTCCTGGCAGGCCACGCCGCTTGAACCTCCGCGCACCGGCCTCAGCCAGGCCGGTTACGCCAGCCTGTTCGACGTCGGCCTGTACTCGGTCGACGCCTGGGTGGTCGCCGGGGGCACCGAGCTGGCCCGCTTCGAAGTGCGCCTGGTCGGCTACGAGCAGGTGCGGATCGCGAGGGACGACGAATGAACCGTCGCCGCGGTTTCACCCTGGTCGAGATGCTGGTGGTGCTGATGCTGGTCGGCCTGCTGGTGGCGCTGGTCTTCGACGCGCTGGCCGTGTTCCGCGTGGCCAACGAACGCGTGGCCGACCGGTCCTTCGCGGTGCGCCAGGCCTCGCTGGTCAACCACTGGTTCAACGAAAGCGTCGCGGGCCTGCGGGTGGTGCCGGGCGCTTCGCAGCCGGGGCGGTCGGGCACGCCGGCGTTCGAAGGCGATGCCCTGGGCTTTCGCGGCACCAGCCTGCTGCCCCTGCGCGGCGGTGCCGGCGTCGCGGCCGATGTCGCCTGGCGGCTCGACACCGGCACGGGCGAACTCAGCTACAGCCAGTCCGGCGACCCGGCCGTGTCGTTTCCCGCGCCCGAGGGCATGTCGGGTTTTGTCTATTTCGACGGCGCCGGCGAATGGCATCAACAATGGCCCCCCCGGCTGGGCGTGGCGGCGGCCCTGCCTGCCGAAGTGGCCTGGGTCCGCGAAACCACCGGGGGTCGGAGGCTGAGCCCGGTTGCCGTGCTGGGGCCGCGTGATGCCATCTACCACCCCTTCGAGCCGGAGCGCGACTGATGCGCCGGTCCGGGGGGTTCGTCCTGTTGCTGGTGCTGGCCGCGCTGGTCGTGCTGTCGCTGCTGGCGGCGACGATCGCCGCCAACGTCGAACGCGCGGTTGCCGACCAGGCCCGGGCCAACGCCGACTTCCAGGCCCGGCTGGACACCGAGTCCACCCGCGCGACGCTGCTCTACCTGGCCAGCAGCCGACGCCAGACCTTCGGCGGCCAGACCATCGACGATGTGGTCGTGCGCTCCGATGGAAGCGTCGCGGCCTGGCAGCCCGGCAGAGAGGTGCCTTCCTATACCCCGCTGGGGAACGAGCTGCGCCTCGATGGCAGCGCGTACCGGGGCCTGGGCAGCGCGCTGTTCGCGGTGCAGGACGAACGCGGCAAGATCAGCATCAACTTCTCCGACCGGCGCATGCTCGATCGCTGGCTGGAGGGCCGCGACGTGCAGGCGCAGCAGCGACAGGCGCTGTTCGCAACGCTGCTGGACTACCAGGATCCGGACGACTTCAAGCGCCTGGGCGGTGCCGAGGCCGCCGATTACGCCGAGGCGGGGCTTCCGCCGCCGCCCAACCGCACGCTGCTGACGCCCATCGAGCTGCGTCGGGTGATGGGCTGGGAGCCCGTGCTGGCGGGTATTTCCGACGCCGAACTGGTGGCCCGGTTCACGGTCTCGCGTTCGGCGCTGGTGAACATCAACTCGGCCGACGCCGACGTGCTGGCCGCGATGCCGGGCTGGAACAGCGACATCGCCCGCCGCATCGTGCAGGCCCGTGCATCGGCCGCGCTGCCCGACACCGTCACCCTGCGGCGGCTTGTCGCGGTGATGCCGGCGGACCCCGATTCGGTGATCCTCTACCCGGGCGACACCTTCACCCTGACGACGTGGTCGACCCTGGGCGGCGCGGCGCTGCACGAGCAATGGCAGCTGACCCCGATGGAAGAGGGTGGACGGCCTTGGCGTACACTCTATCGACTTTGGATGCCCCGACCCGAGCCTTTTGATGCAGACATGGCGAGACCGACTGGGTCGCCGGTTTTCGGCGACGCAAGTACTTCGGACCGTTGACCGGGCCGAGGTGATCAGCGCAGGCGGCGCGGCCCAGGCCTGGGTCGTGGCGCGCTCGCTGTGCGCCTATGCACGCATCGACTGCGCCGCGGTGCCGCGCCGGGAAAGACCGTCGTTCCTGTCGCTGGCGATCCGCCGCTGGGCGCCGTTTCCCGACGCCGTGCACCATGTCAGCTGGTCGGGCGAGCAGGCCATGGTCTGGGCCTGGCCGGCGTCGGCCATGGTCGACCCGGCCGAGGCCGATGTCCGCCCGGACATCGTGCGCTGCACGCCCGAAAGCATCTACCTGGGCCAGCCCGCGTCCGCCGGCGCCAGCCTGCAGGCCTGCGTGGAAGGCGTCGAAGCGCGCGCCTGGCGCGACGGCGTGCTGCACGCCTCGCTGTGGTGGCCGCAGGTGCCGGCGCTGCCGGAGTGGAACCGCTTCCTTCGCGGCGCCGGCCTGCCGGTGCAGGACGCCGTGCCCGTGCCGGAGGCGCTGCCGCGGCAGGCCACCGCCTGGGTCAGCCATCGTGGCCCGAGCATGGGCGAACTGGGTCGTCGCCACGGCCGGCGCCTCGCCGTGGCCGGTGTCGCGGCGGCCGTGTTCCTGGTCGCCTGGCAGGTGGGCGCGCTGCTGCCGCTGGCCTGGCGCGAGTACGCCCTGCAGCGCGAACTCGCCGCGCTGGAACCTTCGCTGGGCCCGATCATCGCCGCCCGCGAATCGGCCGAACAGGACCTGGCCCGCATCGACAGCCTGCTGGCGCTGCGCCCCGCGCGCAGCCAGACCGACCTGATGGCCAATGTCGCCCAGGCGGCGCCCGCGGGCGCCCAGCGCATCACGCGCTGGCAGTACGACGCCGGCGACGGCCTGCAGGTCACCCTCGAACTGCAGCAGCCCGATCCGCAGGCGCTGGTGGCGGCCTACGAGGCTTCGCCCCTGCTTGATTCGGTGTCGGTCGAACCCGGGGACGGACCCCAGCGCCTGAGGCTGCGGGCCCGCGTGGCGCCGCCGGAGGCGACGCCGTGACCGAAACCACCGCTTCACGCCTGGCCACGGAATGGCGCGGCAACCCGCGCCTGCGCCTGGGCGCCTGGCTGATCCTGGGCATCGTCATCCTGTATGGCTACCTGGTCCTGGTCGACGCCCGCGCGGCATGGCGGGCCAACCTGTCCCAGGAAGTCGAGCGGGTCGCCAAGGTGCGCTCGCTGGTGGGGCAGGAAGTCTGGCTCGAACGTGCCCAAACCGCGGCGGCGGCCCGACGGGCCCTCGAGCAGGAAATCCCCGCCGCGCGCACCACGGGCCTGGCCCAGGCTGCGGCGCAGGCGCGCCTGCGCGAGCTGACGACGCCGCTGGGCACGGGTGTCACGCTGGACGTGGCCAGCGCCAGTCCGGTGCCGGGCCAGGAAGGCTGGGTGCAGGTGCCGGCGACGGTCTCGGCGCCCACCGTGCCGCTGCAGCGTGCCTTGCAGTGGGTGCAGGCGGTCGAGTCGCAGCCCCAGCTGATCGTCTTCGACAGCCTGTCCCTGGACAACCGCGACCCCGCCCGCCTGTCGGCGACCCTGCGCGCCTTCTACCGACTCGAACAGGAGCCTGCCGCCGATGCCACTCCCTGAATGGCTCCGCCAATCCACGTGGCCGGCCGTGGGCGCCGCGCTGGCCGGGCTGGCCCTGGGTGCGCTGGTGGCGGAAGGGGTCGTTGACGACGGCGAGGGGGTGGTCGACGCCTGGACGGAACCGGGGGCGGGCCTGCTCGGCCGCGTCGAGGAGGGCGCGGCCGCCACCGTGGCGGCCTCGCCCCTGTGGCGGGGGGCGGCCGGCGCCACGCCCGCCGCCCAGGCCGCGGCCCGCTGGAAACTGCTGGGCATCGTCGACGGCAATCCGCCGATGGCGCTGGTGTCCACCACCAACGCCGAAGGCGTGGCCAGGCTCGGCCTGGGTGAGGCCCTGCCCGACGGCCGCCGCATTTCCGACTTCCAGGACGCCGCCATCGTGGTGGCCGACGACAGTGGCTGCCGCACGACGTTCAGGCTTTACCAGGGCGCCTCTGACCGTCCGGAGACATCATGCGATACTTCCGCGCCCGCTCCCGACCCAGCCGATTGACCATCATGCAGCGTTCCCTTCCCGCCACCTTCCTGCTCGTTTTCCTCGCCGGCTGCGCAACCCAGCCGCGCCTGCAGGTGCCGGGATCCCTGGACGTTTCCCAGGTCGAGTCCGAGCGGACCGCCGAGGACGTGGTGCTGTCGGGCAACAACGCCATGCCCGATGGCCTGCGCCGCGTCGCGACGCCCGTGCTGCCGGCTTCCGGCGCCAGCATGTCCGGCGGGAACGTCACCCAGGCGCTGCCGCCGCTGGCGGGCGGCGCGGTATCGGCGAGCCTGGAAGGCCTGCCGCTGCCTTCGTTCATCAACGAGGTCTACGGCAACCTGCTGGGCCTGAACTTCCAGGTCGACCCCTCGCTGGCGCGCCGCAACGACCTGGTCACGCTGCGCCTGCCCTCGCCGCAGTCGCCGCGCGAACTCTACGACGTCGCCGGCCAGGTGCTGCGCGCCTACGGCGTCGCGGTGCGCTGGGACGGCACCGTGCTGCAGGTGCTGCCCGCCGACAACCCCAACGCGGTCGAGCCGCCGCTGATCCTCAGCGGCCGCACCCTGCCGGACGTGCCGGTGTCGCACCGGCCGGTGTTCCAGCTGGTCGAGATGCGCTCGGTGCGCGGCAGCAGCGTCTCGCGCTGGCTGCGCGTCGCGTTTCCGCAGCAGGACGACCTGAAGGTCGAAGACGACATGCAGCGCAACGCCGTCGTGCTCTACGGCAAGCCGGCGGTGGTGCGACAGGCGGTGGCAGCCATCCAGGTGCTCGACCAGCCCTTCATGCGCGGCCGGCAAAGCACCCGCCTGGAGCCCTCCTTCGTAAGCGCGGATGAATTGGCCCAGCGCCTGGTCGAAGTCCTGCTGGCCGAAGGTTATGCGGCGGCGACCCAGCTCGGCGAAGGCATCGGCACCCTGGTGCTGCCGGTTCCCAGTGCCAACATGGTGCTGGTATTCACGCCCGACCCGGCCCTGCTCAACCACGTGGTGGCCTGGGCGCGCACGATCGACCAGCCCAACGCCAACGCCCAGGGCGACGGCCTGTATTACTACGAGGTCCAGAACACCGCGGCGGCCGGCCTCTACCGCACGCTGCAGGGCATGATGGGTGGCGGCGGCGCCGGCACCGGCGCGGCGGCACCGGCCAGCGACCCCACGGCGCCCGTACCGGCGGCCGCCGCCGGCGGCACCGGCGGCGCGATGTCTTTTTCCGGTGGCCGCCTGGCCGTCGATGAGCCGCGCAATGCCATCATCTTCCAGGGCGCTTCGTCCGACTGGATGCGCCTCTCGGGCCTGATCGAAAAAATGGATCGCGCGGCGCGCCAGGTGATGGTGGAAGTCACCATCGCCGAAGTGACGCTGGACGAAGGCGAAACCTTCGGCAGCGCCTGGTTCGCCAAGTCCAATTCCGGCCGGACCGATGGCCGGTTCAACTTCGGCCAGCTTCCGGGCAACGGCACCGGGGGCGACGACGGCAACGGTTCGCTGGCGACCAGCGGCCTGACCTACCTGCTCGACATCGCCGGCGAAAACCGCCTGGCGCTCAACGCCTTCGCCGAAGACCAGCGGGTGAGCATCCTGTCGACGCCGCGCCTGCTGGTGATGAGCGGCGAGGAAGCCAGCATCGACGTCGGCACCGAAGTCCCGACGCTCACCATGCAGACCACGTCCGACCAGCAGACCAACGGCGACACCGCGCTGCTGCAGGGCATCCAGTACCGCAAGACCGGCATCCTGCTGACCATCAAGCCCACCGTCTATTCCGACGACCGGGTGGACCTGGACGTCAGCCAGGAAGTCAGCGAAGCCCTGCCGGTGGGCGATGGCGCGGGAATCTCCTCGCCGTCGATCTTCAACCGCAAGGTCGAAACCAGCCTGAGCCTGCGCGACGGCAGTTCGGTGCTGCTGGGCGGCCTGATGTCCCAGCGCGACACCAACGGCGATTCGGGCGTGCCCTTCCTCAAGGACGTGCCGGTGCTGGGTTACCTGTTCAAGAACCAGACGCGGGCCCGCAACAAGACCGAGCTGGTGCTGATCATCCGTCCGTACATCGTCGAGGGCGACGCAAAGGCCCAGGCCGTGTCGGATGCGATCAGCGGCCTTCTGGAATACATCGACCTGCCGCCGGCCGATGCCACCGCCCTGCCGGTGGTCGAGCCGCGCGACTACTGACCGCCGGCGGGACGACCAGGGGTGAACCGGTGAAGCGATCGTTCAAGCCCCTGTTCCTGACCGTGCTGGGCTTGCTGGTCACCTACGTGCTGGTGGTGCAGGTGCTGCGCTGGCTGGCCTTCGGCGACGAGGAGCGTGCCGCGCTGGCGGTGATGGAAGTCGCGCCGGTGCCGCCGGCCGGCGAATCCGGCTTCAAGTACCTGGCCTACCCGGACCTCGGAGTGCCCGAAGGCGAACTCGACGCGGCGCTGGCGGCCGACCTCGAAGCGTTCCGGCGCTGGCACGCCACCGCCGGCGAGCGCTTCGCGACCACGGGCGACGTGCTCGTGCAGCCACCGGCACTGCCCAGCGCGACCCGCTACCCGCCCCGCGCCGCCGTCGCGCCACCCGACGCGGAATGCGGATTCCGCGGCGATTGCCTGGGGAAACTGCGGGGCCACGAAGAAGCGGTCCGCGCCTGGCTCGACGCCGACGCACAGCGCCTGGCCCTGGCCGGAAAAGCCCTGGCGGCCGCCCATTTCCTTAATCCCTATCCGCATGACGTGGCCAGCCCGCTGGCGAACTTCCGCCTGCTGCGCCTGCCGATCAACCACATCGCCCTGCAGGCCCTGGAAGGCGACGTCGCCGGCGCGCTCCCGCGCGCCTGCACGCTGCTTGCCGACAGCCGCCGGCACCTGCGCAACGACGCCATGCTGATCGAAAAAATCGTCACCGCGTCCCTGGCCGAAGGCGCGGGCCAGCTGGTGGCCGACCTCCGGGCGCTCGATCCGGCCCTGCCGCTGCCCGGCGAATGCAAGGCCGCCTTGCAGCCGGTGCACCTGGCGGACTACCAGATTTGCGGCGCCCTGCGCACCGAGTACGCCATGATGGCCGAGCTCTCGCGCCAGACCCATGCCGCAATGGACGGCTGGCGCCTGCCGACGCGCTGGGTGCTCTACAGCGACAAGCTGCAGCGCGCCTGGACCGCCAGCCACTTCGCGCCCATGTGCACCGCCGAAGGCCAGGCCGCGATCGCGCGCGGCGAGATCCCTGACCTGGACGTGCAGGAATTCAACCGCGCGTCGGTGGATTTCTGGGCGGCCCCCATCAGCAACATCCTCGCGTCCCTGGCGTCGCCCGCGTACGGCGACTATCAGCAGCGCCTGCTGGACCATGCCGAAGCCCTGCGCGGGCACCTGGCCGTGATCGAGGCCACCCGGCCCGGGCCGGAGCCCAACCCCGGATCCTGAGGCCCCTTGCGGGCGCGAAACTCACTGTGCATACTGTGCATATCACAGCAGCACAGTTAGTCCCCGCGCATGGATCTTTTCCTGTCGGCCAGCGACCCCCGGCCGATGTACCAGCAGATCGCCGACCAGATCACCGCCAAGGTGATGGCCGGCGACTGGGCGCCCGGCCAGTCCCTGCCGTCCATTCGTGAACTCGCCGCCGGCAGCCACGTCAGCGTCATCACCGTGCGCCGGGCCTACGAAGAGCTCGAGCGCGCCGGCGTCATCGCCACCCGCCAGGGCAAGGGTTCGGTGGTCGCAGAGCGTTCCGACCTGCCCACCGTGCTGATGCACGAAGAACTGCAGCGCCAGCTCGAGGCCCTGCTGGCGATCGCCGCGCGCCTGGGCCTTTCCCGCGCCGACCTGCACCGCTTCCTCGACGCGGCCACCGACGCGACCGACGCCCGCCCAGACACCCCGAAAGGACACACGTCATGACCCCGGCCTTCACCCTGACCGGCATCGCCAAGCGCTACCCGCACTTCGCGCTGCGCGACATCACGCTGCAGTTGCCCGAAGGCCAGGTCATGGGCCTGGTGGGCGCGAACGGTGCCGGCAAGACCACGCTGCTGCGCCTGCTGACCGGACTGGCCGCACCCGACGAAGGCCAGGTCACCGTCCTGGGCCATCGCCTGCCCGACGCGCAGGTCGCAGCGAAACGCGACATCGGTTTCGCGGCGGAAGACATGCGCCTTTACCGGGGCCAGAGCCTGCGCTGGCACAGGGACATGGTGAAGAACATCTACCCCGGCTGGGACGA
>CAZXTV010000007.1:0-1739 GCA_964643705.1 uncultured Arenimonas sp.
TGCCGCCTGGCCTTGATCCTGGCGCGGGCAACCTCGCCAACCTCGTGCTTGCCCCGGGCACCTACACCTCGGCAGCCGGCACCTTCATGATCCAGGGCGGCAACCTGACCCTGGACGCGGGCGGTGACCCGAACGCGGTCTGGGTGTTCCAGATGGCGACGTCCCTGACCGTTGGCGGACCCGGCGCGGCCTTCCCGCAAAGCGTGATCCTGGTCAATGGCGCCCAGTCCAAGAACGTCTTCTGGCAGGTCGGCAGCGCCGCGACCATCAACGCCGGCGGTGGCGGAACCATGGTCGGCACGGTCGTCAGCCAGGCCGGCGTGGCCGTCTCCACGCCGGGCAACGTCACCGTCGTGACCATCAACGGCCGGCTGCTCTCGCTGGGCGCCTCGGTCACGCTGGTCAACACCATCATCAACGTGCCCGGCCCGTAAGGCCCACGCCATGTGCCAACTTTCCTGGAGAATGACATGAAACTCGGAAACCCCTCGGGGCTCCTGGCCCTGGCCATCCTGGCGTCCCTGGCAAGCACCACTGCCACGGCCTACGAAGGCAACCGCTACGACGACACCGGCTGGTACGTGGGCGGCAACTACGGCTGGACCGCCGCCACCATCGACGACGAACGCATCATCAGCAGCCTGGCCGCACGCGGGTTCACGGTGAACGCCATCGAAGAGTTCGACACCGACAACGGCTACAAGGCCTTCGTCGGCTGGCAGTTCAGCCCCAACTTCGCCCTCGAAGGCGGCTACGTGGACCTGGGCAGCTACGGCTACTTCCTCGACACCACGCCGCCCGGCACGCTGTCGGGCGACATCGACCTCGACGGCATCTTCCTCGACCTGGTGGGCCGCATGCCCATCACCGAACGGTTCTCGCTGTTCGGTCGCGTCGGCGCCATCTACGCCGAAGCCGACACCCGCTTCTTCGGCACCGGCGCGGTGAACGTGCTCGACCCGAACCCGACCGCAGAGGAAGTGAACTACAAGTTCGGCGTCGGCATGGAGTACGCCTTCACCCGCGCGCTGTCCATGCGCATCGAGGCCGAGCGCTACCGGGTCGACGATGCGATCGGCAACACCGGCGACATCGACATGCTGTCTGCCGGCCTGGTCTACCGTTTCCTGCCGGCCATCGCGGCGGTCGTCCCCCGCGAGGCGCCGGTTCAACGTGATACCTGCGCCGACCTCGACGACGATCGCGACGGCATCGACAACTGCCGCGACCGCTGCCCGGACTCCATGGCCGGACAGGCCATCGGTCCGGACGGTTGCCCGGTGCCGCTGACGATCGACCTCAAGGGCGTGAACTTCGACTACGACCGCGACACCCTGCGCCCGGATGCGATCATGATCCTCGACGAGGCCGTGGCGATCCTGGGTCGTTACCCGGAGCTGCGTTTCGAACTCGCCGGCCACACCGACGAGTGCGGCAGCGACGGCTACAACCAGGGACTGTCCGAACGCCGCGCCCGCGTGGTCTACGACTACCTGGCCAACGCCGGCATCGGCACCAACCGCATGTCGGGACCCAATGGCTACGGCGAGAGCCGCCCGCTGCAATCGCTGGGTGATGCCTTCCCGGCTTGCCAGAGCGAAACCAACCGCCGTACCGAGCTCAACGTCCGCAACTGACCAGGGACTCGCGCTCCAGCCCCGGAGCCCGGCCGCAAGGCCGGGCTCTACTCATTTCAGCGCACCAGCTGGTTGATTTCCATGATAGGCAGCAGGATGGCC
>CAZXTV010000007.1:1749-18897 GCA_964643705.1 uncultured Arenimonas sp.
GCAGAACTGAACAAAGTTTGGCGCTCCAGCCCTTCAGCCCGGCCGCAAGGCCGGGCTTTTTTTATTGCACCAGCTGGTTGATTTCCATGATCGGCAGCAGGATGGCCAGCACGATCATCAGCACGACGCCGCCCATCAGCAGGATCATCAGCGGTTCGAGCAGGGTGAGGAACACCGCCAGGCGACGCTCCAGTGCCCGGGTCTCAAGCTGCGCGGCGCGTTCGAGCATCTGTTCGAGGCGGCCGCTGGTTTCCCCGCTGGCCACCAGGTGCACCAGCAGGGCCGGGAACAATCGGGTTTCGTCCAGGGCCCGCGCCAGGCTCGCGCCTTCCCGCACGCGCTCCATCGCGCGTGTCACCGCCTCGCGCATCACCAGGTTATCCATCACCCGGGCGCCCGACTCCAGGGCGGGCAGCAGCGGCACCCCGCCGCGCACCAGGATCGCCAGCGTGCCGGCGAAACGGGCGGTGTTGACGCCGCGGGCCAGGGGTCCGAGCCAGGGCAGGCGCAGCACCCAGGCGCTCCAGCGCCGCCGGGGCCCGGTTCGCTGCAGCAGGGCGCGCGCGGAAACCGTGCCCACCGCGAGCAGCACGACCAGGCCGGGCCAGGTGGCGCGCAGGAAATCACTCGAAGCGATCAGCGCCCGCGTCATCAGCGGCAGCGTCTGCCGCGACTGCTCGAACACCTGCACGACCTGCGGCACCACGTAGACCAGCAGCCCAAGCACGACCGCCATGGCGACGCCGGTCACCAGCACCGGGTACAGCAAGGCCAGGCCGGTTTTCTGGCGCAGGGCCTGGCGTGCATCCAGGTAGTCGGCAAGGTGCTGGAGCACGGTCGCCAGCGCACCGGACTGTTCGCCACCGTGGACGAGCGCGCGATAGAACTCCGGGAAACTGTTGCCGTAGGCAGCCATCGCCGCCGACAGCGAATGGCCGGCGGTGACTTCGATCTTCAGTCCGGTGACCACCTCGCGCGTGGCCGCCCGCTCGGCCTGTTCGATCAGCGCATCGAGCGACTGCTCCATGGTCAGGCCCGATTCGAGCAGCGTGGCCAGTTGGCGGGTCACCAGGCTCAGTTCGGAAAACGGGAGCCCGCGCGCCCAGCTGCGGCCGGCGCGGGCGCGGGCGCCCACGGGTTCCAGGCGCGAGGGAAGCAGGCCCTGGGCCCGCAGCTGGGCACGCGCCTGGCGCGCGGAGTCCGCCTGCAGCACGCCCGAAACGGTGCGGCCGTCGGCGTCCAGGGCCTGGTAGCTGAAGGCGTCCATGGTCTAGTCGCGCGTCACCCGCACCACTTCCTCCAGGCTCACCAATCCCTGGCCGGCCCAGCGCATGCCGTCGTCGCGCAGGGTGTGCATGCCGCCGGCCAGCGCGTGCCCGCGCAGGGCCTGTTCGGAAGCGCGGTCATGGACCAGGCGACGGAAGCTGTCGTCGACCACGAGCAGTTCGTAGATGCCGGTGCGGCCCCGGTAACCGGAACCGCCGCAGGCCTCGCAGCCGCGGGCGGTGTACAGGCTGCCATCGGTCGGGGCAAAACCCAGGGCCAGCAACTGGGCCGGGTCCGCCTGGAAGGGCACGCGGCATTCCAGGCACAGCCGGCGCACGAGTCGCTGGGCGACGACGCCGATCAGGCTCGACGCCAGCAGGAACGGTTCGACGCCCATGTCCACCAGGCGCGTCACCGCGCTGACGGCGTCGTTGGTGTGCAGCGTCGCGAACACCAGGTGGCCGGTCAGGCTGGCCTGGACGGCGATCTGCGCGGTTTCGAGGTCGCGGATCTCGCCGATCATCACCACGTCGGGATCCTGGCGCAGGATCGTGCGCAGCGCCCGGGCGAAACCCATCTCGATGCGGGCGCTGACCTGGGTCTGGCTGATGCCGTCGAGGTCGTATTCGATCGGATCCTCGACCGTCATGATGTTCAGCGCGCCGGCGTCCAGGCGCGACAGCGCGGCATACAGGGTGGTGGTCTTGCCCGAACCGGTCGGGCCGGTGACCAGCACGATGCCGTGGGGTTGCCGGATCAGGCGGTCCATCGCTACCAGGGTCGGCTCGTCCATGCCCAGGCGTCCCAGGTCCAGGCGGCCGGCCTGCTTGTCGAGCAGGCGCAGCACCACCCGCTCGCCATGGCCGGTGGGAATGGTCGAGACCCGCACGTCGACCGGCTTGCCGGCCAGGCGCAGGGTAATGCGCCCGTCTTGCGGCAGTCGTTTCTCGGCGATGTCGAGCTGGGCCATGATCTTCACCCGCGACACCAGCGCGCCATGCAGCTTGCGCGGCGGCTCGACCAGGTCGCGCAGGGTACCGTCGACGCGCAGTCGCACCAGCAGGCGCGATTCGAAGGGTTCGATGTGGATGTCCGACGCGCCTTCGCGCAGGGCCTGGGTGAACAGTGCGTTGATCAGCCGGATCACCGGCGCGCTGTCCTGGCTTTCCAGCAGGTCCTCGACGCGCGGGATTTCCTGCAGCAGCCGCGACAGGTCCATGTCCTGGGCCAGGTCGACCGCCAGCGCGGCGGCACCGGCGCCGTGGTAGGCGGCGGCGACCAGTTCGTCGAAGCGCGCGGCGTCCACCTCCCGCACCCGCAGCGGCACGCCCAGCACCCGACGCACCTCGGCCAGCGTGGTGGCGCGCGTGTCCTGGCGGATGCACAGGTGCGCAAACCCTGCGTCCAGCGATTCAAGTACGACGCCGTGCCCCGTGGCGAACGCATAGGGCAGCGTGCTCGTGCGCCGGCTCATCGCCTGCGTCGATCGACGTTCATCGGCTGCGGCTGCGGCTGCGGCAGCGGCACCGCCACCCGCGGCGGCAGGCGTGCCGGCAGCGACGGCGGCTCCGGGTCGCCGAAGATGATGCTGGGCTTGGGACGGCTGGACTGCTGTTCCCCCAGGATGTAGTCGTAGCGCTCGCCCGTGTAGGCGTCGGCGCCGGCTCTGTCGCGGACCAGGGTGATGCGCAGGAAGATCATCAGGTTGGTCTTGCTGCGGCCGCGCTTCTTGCTGCGGAACAGCCCGCCGATGCCCGGGATCGAACCCAGCACCGGCACCTTGCGCACGCCTTCGCTGGTGGCGTCCTGGATCAGGCCGCCGATGACCACGATCTGCCCGTCCTCGACCAGCACCGTCGAGGTCACCGCGCGCTTGTTGGTGATCACGCCGGCGGGGTTGGAGATGTCGTTGATGCTCGACACCTCCTGGTAGAACTGCAGCCGCACCGTGCCGCCTTCCGATATCTGCGGCTTGACCTGTAGGGTCAGGCCGACGTCCTGGCGTTCGATCGTCTGGAACGGCGTCGGCGTGGTGGCGCCGCCGCCGGTGGTGGCGTACTGGCCGGTGATGAAGGGCACGTTCTGGCCGATGATGATCGAGGCCTCTTCGTTGTCCAGGGTCAGCAGGGTCGGCGTGGACAGGATGTTGGCGTTGGCATCGGTCTCGAGCGCGCGCACCAGCACGCCCAGGTTGAGGATCTCGCCGATGCCCGGCAGGTTCACGCGCCCGTTGATGATGCCCAGGTTCAGCCCGGGGCCCGCCGAGCCGGGGTTCTGCGAGAGTCCGATGATGTTCTCGCCGGTGCCGCCGAAGTTGGTGCCCCCGAAGACCTGGCGGCCGTTTTCGTCGAGGCCGCCGAGGTTCTGCCACTGCACGCCGAACTCGGCCGCGCGGTCGGAGGTGACTTCCGCGATCAGGGCCTCGACGTAAACCTGGGCGCGGCGCACGTCGAGTTTTTCGATGACCGCACGCAGGTTGTTGTAGGTCGCGTCGGGCGCCGTGATGATGATCGAGTTGGTGGCCGCGTCGGCCTGGATGATGCCCGACGTCCGGCCCGTGGCGGTGTCCACTTCGGCGGGCACCGCCGCGCCGAGCATCGCCCCGGTGGGGCTGTCCATGTTCGCGCCGGCGTCGGCGCCGTGGATCGCGCGCAGGGTTTCGGCCAGCTTCACCGCGTCGGCGTTGCGCAGGTAGACCACGTGGATGTTGCCGCCGGCGTTGCCCGGCGAGTCGAGCATGGCCACGAGGCGGCGCAGCTGGCTCAGGCGCGAGGGATCGCTGGTGCGCGCCAGCAGGCTGTTGGAGCGCATGTCGGCGACGACGCTGAACCGGGGCGACGCGCCCGGCACCGCGGTGGCCGGCGCGCCTTCGGCGAACAGGCGGTTCACCGTCACCGCCACGTCCAGGGCCGACGCGTAGTGCAGCGGGATCACCACCGGTTCGCTGCTGTCGGGCTGGTCCATCGCCGCGATGATGCGCGCCAGCCGCGGCATGTTGTTGGCGTAGTCGGTGATCACCAGCTTGTTGTTGCCGGCGTGGGCGGTGATGGTGTTGTTGGGTGCGATCAGCGGCCGCAGGATGGGCACCATCTGCTCGGCCGACTGGTGCTTCAAGGTGAAGGCCTGCGTCTGGATCTGGTCGCCGCCGCCCGAGGCGCGCACCCTGAGCCCCCCCGAGGCGCTGGGATAGAGCTTCGCGTCGGCCTCGGGAACGATGCGCACCACGTTCCCCGATTCGATCGCCGCGTAACCCTGCAGGCGCAGGGCCGAGAGGAAGACGTCGTAGACCACGTCACGCGGCAGCGGCTTGGCGGAAACGATGCTGATGGTTCCCTTCACCCGCGGGTCGAGCACGAAGTTCTTGCCGGTGATCTCGCTGATCACCATCACCATGCCCTCGATCTCGGTATTGACGAAATTGAGCGTGACGTCGTCAGCGCCGGCCTGCGCCGCCGCGCCACCCGCCAGGGCGAGCGCCAGCAGCCACCCGGCGCAGGGCGGGAACCGCCGACGGACCGGGCCTGGCCGGGTCATGGCGTCTTCCTGGCGGCGTGGCGGCGGGACGGGGGACGGGACATCGGGCCTCAGCGGACGGGAGTGGGAAGGGGCGCGGGGGGCCGCGGCAGCAGCAGGCTTTCGCGGACGCCTGCGCGTTCCAGCACGACCTGCCTTGGATGCACTTCGAGCAGGCGCAGGCCCGGCGCGATGTCTTCACCCGCACGCACGGCCACGATCGGCCGGCCGTCGACCTGCAGCACCGCATAACCCGGGTAGCCGTCGGCCGCCGCGACCACGCCCAGAAGGCGGATTCCCGCCGCGGCGACCACGATGTCGCTGCCGGTGCTTCCGAACAGTTCGCCGGCGCCGGTGCGGGTGGCCGACACACTGGCACCCACCGAGGCGTCCGGGGCAGGCAGCATCCAGCGCCAGGTCCAGTACGCCAGCACCGCGGCCAGGCTGGCCAGGGCAAGCGTGTTCAGCAGCGACACGATCGTCGTCTGCAAAAGGGCCGATCTATCGATGGAAACCGCTTGCATGGTTGGCCACGTACACCACCGTCCGTGTTCTTCCGCACAAAGTAGGTTTTCCGGCGCAGGGCGTATGTGCGGTGGCGAACAGAGTCCGTACGCCGCCCTGTCGACAATGCTGTTCGCCACAATCCGTGCGCACGCCCGGGCGCTCCCGCGCCCCTCCCGCCAAAGGCCGAAGCCATGAACAACCCTTCCCATTCGCGCGGATTCACCCTGCTCGAGGTGATGGTGGTCGTCGTGATCCTGGGCATCCTGGCGATGGCGGTCGTTCCGCGCATCATCAGCCGCCCCGACGAAGCCCGTGCCGCCGCGGCCCGCCAGGACGTCGCCGCGGTGATGCAGGCGCTCAAGCTCTACCGCCTGGACAACCAGCGCTACCCGACCACCGAACAGGGCCTGCAGGCGCTGGTGGCGGCGCCGTCGACCGAGCCGCTGGCGGTGAACTGGAACCGCGCCGGCTACCTCGATCGCCTGCCCAAGGATCCCTGGGGCAAGCCGCTGATCTACCTCAGCCCGGGCCGCAACGCCGAGGTCGATGTCTACAGCCTCGGCGCCGACGGCCAGCCGGGCGGGGAAGGCCACGACGCCGATATCGGCTCATGGCAGCTGTAGCCCCCTCCATGTCCCGGCAAACCCTCGCGTCGGCAATCCGCGGCTTCACCCTGCTCGAGGTGCTGGTCGTCCTGATGATCATGGGCCTGCTGGTCGGGCTGGTCAGTGCCGTGGCGCTGCCCGACGAACGTGCCCGGCTGGACGTCGAGAGCGAGCGCCTGGCGCGGCTGCTGGCGCTGGCCCGGGAAGAGGCGCGATTCAGCGGCCGCGCCATTGCCTGGACGGCCGAACCGCCCGGCTATCGCTTCTGGCAGCACGACCGCGAGCACGGCTGGGGCGAAATCCGCGGGCGCGACCTGCTGCTGCCACGGACCTTGCCCCGGGACATGGACGTCGTCGGCCTGCGCGTGGAGAACAGCCCGGTGACCGGCCCCTTGCGCCTGGAATTCAACAGCGACGGCACGGCCACGGCGTTCACGCTCGAGCTTGGCCTGGGCCGGGCGAACAGCACCATCGCCGGTTCGCCGGTGGGTGCCATCGCGGTGGTCGAGCCGGAGGGAGGGCGTGATGCCGTCCCGGCTGCGCACTGATCCGGCTGGACAAGCCGCTGGCTTCACCCTGCTCGAGGTACTCGTGGCCATGGCGATCATCTCGATCGCCCTGCTCGCGGCCCTGCGCGCGGCCGGCATGGCCACCTCGAGCCTGCAGGACCTGCGCGGGCGCCAGCTCGCTGCCTGGGTGGCGGACAACCGCCTTGCCGAACACCGTGCGCGCGGCGCCTGGTTGCCCGTGGGCATCGCCCAGGGCCAGGAGGAACAGGGCGGCATCGGCTTCGACTGGCGCGAGGAAGTGGCCAGCACGCCCAACCCGGCCTTTCGCCGCGTCGACATCTTCGTCCATGCCAGCCAGTCCCCCGAACACCGGCTGGCCCACGTCACCGGATTCGTCGTCAACGCCCCGGGGCCCTCGCCGTGACCCGCCTCCGGTCCAGGCCGCGCGCTGGCTTCACCCTGGTCGAGATGCTGGTCGCGCTGCTCATTCTTTCGCTGCTGGCGATGATGTCCTGGCGCGGCCTGGGTGCGGTGCTCGACACCCGCGTGCACGTGCTGGAAGAAACCCGCAAGTGGCAGGCCGTGGCCGCGTTCTGCACGCGCTTCGAACGCGACCTGGCGATGGCCGCGCCGCGGCCGGTGCGCGCCGGCGGCGGCGAAGCGCCGGCCTGGATCGGCCGGCCCGCCGGCCAGGCCGGACCTCGCCTGGAACTGAGCCGGTTTGCGTCCCCGGACGGCGTGGATTCGCCGCGGCGCATCGCCTACGGGCTCAATGACCGCCGGCAGGTCGAACTGTGGCTGTGGTCGGGCCTGGATGTCGCGCCCGGCGAACAGCCGGCCCGCTACCCGGTGCTCGATGATGTCGGCACGCTGGAGCTCGATTACCTGGATGAAAGCCTGGGCTGGGTTTCGGCCTGGCCGGCGTCGCCGGCTTCGGCCGTGATGCCACGCGCGGTGCGCCTGCAGCTGGTGCTTGGCTCCGGTGAGCGCATCGTGCGCCTGTTCGCGGTGGACGCATGAGGCCGCGGCCGCAGGGCGCGGCGATCGTGATGGCCATGGCCGTGGTGGCGATGGCGGCGCTGGCGGCGACTGCGCTGATGCTTTCGCAGAGCATCTGGGCGCGCTGGGTCGAACTGGGCAGCCGGCATGGCCAGGCGCAGCAGGTGCTGGGGGCCGGGCTGGACTGGTCACGCGCGTTGCTCTACGACGACCTGCGCGCCAGCCAGGTCGACCATGCCGGCGAACCGTGGGCGATGCAGATGCCGCCGATCCCGGTCGAAGGCGGCAAGCTCTCGGGCGCCATCGAGGACCAGCAGGCGCGCTTCAACCTCAACAACCTGGTCAGCAACGGCAAGATCGATCCGGACCAGCAGGCTTGCCTGCAGCGGCTGCTGGTGCTGCTTGACCTGCCCCCGGCGCTGGCGGCCAGCCTCGGCGACTGGCTGGACGCCGACGGCGTGGCGCAGGGCGGTGCGGAAGACGCGTACTACCTCGCCCTGGACGCGCCCTACCTGGCCGCCAACCGGCCGCTGGCCGACCTGGACGAACTGGCCCGGGTGCAGGGTTTCGACCCGGTCGTGCGCAAGCGCCTGCGGCCGTTCGTCACCGCCCTGCCGCGCGTCACCGCGGTCAATGTCAACACGGCCAGTCCGGAAGTGCTGGCGGCCGTGGTGCCCGGCCTCGGCCTCGAGGCCGCCCGCGGCCTGGTCGGCACGCGCGAGCGCCCGGTGTTCCTCGACCGCACCGGCTTCCTGTCGCGACTGCCCGAGGGCGTGCGCCTGGCGCCGGAACGGATCTCGGTGAACAGCGATTTTTTCCTGGTTTCCCTGTCGGTTGAACTCCACGGGGCCCAGGCACGCGGCACCGCGCTGCTGGTGCGCGACAGCGCCGGCTGGCCCGGGGTGGCGTGGAGGAAGATGCCGTGAGCCTGCTGCGCCTGTACTGCTCTTTGGCCGATGCGCCGCCGGCCTGCCGCTGGGCGCTGGTCAACGACGGCCGCGAAACCGTGGTCGGGGACGGCGACCTGTCGACGCTGCCGCGCCATGCACGGCAGGTGCAGGTGGTGCTGCCGGCTTCGCAGGTGGTGTTCCTGCGCGTGCGCCTGCCGCCGTCGCGACGCAGGCCGTCGGGCCAGGCCCTGGCCTTCGCGGTCGAGGAACAGACGGCCGGCGACCCGGCCCAGAACCAGGTGCGCTGGCTCGGCCAGGCCGACGGGGAAGACGTTCTCGCGGTGTTCGACCAGGCCGGTTTCGACGCCTGGCGCACGGCCCTGGCGACGGCGGGCGTGCGCGCCGCCGAATGGCAGGCCGAAACCCTGATGCTGCCCTGGCAGCCGGGTACCTGGCACCTGCGCTGGAACGGCACGGAAGGATTCGTAAGAACGGGGGAGTTCGAGGGCGCGGCCACCGATTGTGGCGACGCCGCGACACCGCCCGCGTCGCTGCGACGGCTGCTTGCGCAACGACCTGCCGGCGACGCCGCCCCCGCGCGCATCGTCCTGCACCCGACGGTCGCCGAGGCCGCGCCTGATGGCGCCGCCTGGTCCCGCCAGCTCGGGCTGGCGGTCGACATCGCCGCGGCTGGCGATGGCGGCGACTGGACGCTGGCGCCGCGGGACGCGGGCGTGCCGCTGGCGGTCGGGGAGCGCGGCTGGCGCGTGCTGCCCGGCCTGGCGCCACGCCTGCGGGTCGCCGCCTGGCTGGTCGGCATCGCGCTGGTCCTGCACACCGCGCTGCTGGTGGCGGAATGGGCGTCGCTGGTGAACGAGCGGCGCAACCTGCAGGCTCAGATGGAAATGCGTTTTCGCAGCGCGTTCCCCGATGCCGTCGCCGTCGCCGATGCGCCGCTGCAGATGCGCCGACAGCTGGCGCAGGCGCGCCATGCCGCGGGACAGGTCGACCCGGGTGATTTCCTGGCGCTTGTCGGCCATGTCGCCACCGTAACCCGGGACCTGCCCGCAGGCAGCCTGCGCGCGATTTCCTACGAAGGATCACGGCTGGTGATTGAACTGGTCGGCGTGGACGCCGGCGGCCTGCAGCATCTGCAGGCGCGGCTGGTGCAGGCGGGCCTGCAGGAGGAGTCGCTGCCGCCGGCGACGCCGGGCGCAGCCTCGCGCCTGACGGTGCAGGCGCCATGACCGCGCAGCTGCGCCAGCTCTGGTCATCCCGGCCTGCGCGCGAACGGCGGGTGCTGGCCGGCCTGGCGGTGTTCGTCGCGGTGGCCGCCTGCCTGGCCCTGATGTCCGCCGCGCTGGCGGCGCGCGAACCCCTGCAGCGCCAGGTCCAGGACCTTCGCGCCCTGTCCGCGGGGATGGACCGGCAGGCACGCGAACTGGAACAACTACGACGGCTCCCGGAGCCCGCCCCGCCCGGCGGCACGCTGCTTGAGCGCGTGCAATCCGCGCTCGACGCGCGCCTGTCCGCCGCCGGTCCGACCCGGCTGGAAACGCCGGATGCACGGCATGTCGTGGTCGTGTTCGAAGCCGTGTCGTTCCGGGCCTGGCTGGGCTGGCTCGAGGACCTGGCCAGCCGCCAGGTCCGGCTCGAGTCGTGCCGCATCGAGGCGCTTCCAGCCGCCGGCCAGGCCAGCATCAGCGTCACGCTGGTGCAGTCCGGACCGCCATGAAACCCTGGGCCTGGCTCGCGTCCGGCACCTGCCTCTACCTGGTTTCGCTGGCCGCGCTCGCCCCGGCACGCCTGCTCGACGCGAAGCTCGACGAAGCTAGCGCCGGCCACGTGCGCCTGGTCGCCACCACGGGCACGCTCTGGGCCGGGCAAGGCATGGCGGAACTGCGCGACCAGTCCGGGGCACGCCGCTGGGCCGCCCCGCTGGCCTGGCGCTTGCGGCCGGGCCCGCTGCTGCTTGGACGCCTCGACTACCAGCTGGCCACCGGCGCCGACGCGTCGCTGCAGGCCCTGTCGGTTTCGCGCTCGCGCGTCGAACTTTCCGGCCTCGACATCCGCGTGCCGGCGGCTTCGCTGGCGCAGGGCATTCCGGACATGGCGCCCTGGGGCCTGGCCGGCGAGCTCCGGCTGGTATCGGACCGTCTGGGTTTCGGACCGGGAGTCGCCGCGGGGGGCATGACCTTGCACTGGCAGGCCGCGGGATCGGCACTGTCGCCGGTGTCTCCGCTGGGCGACTACGCGCTTGAAGTCCTGGGCCAGGAGCAGGGCTGGCAGGCGAACCTGCGCACCCTTGCCGGCCCGCTGCAGCTGAGCGGCCAGGGCGCCTGGCGCCCGGGCGCGCCTGCACAGTTCGAAGCAAGCGCGGTCGTCCCGCCGGCGCTGCGGGCCGAACTGGCGCCCTTCCTGCGCCTGGTCGCCAGTGAGCGTGGCGAAGGCCACTTCCAATGGCGGCTGCAATGAAAACGCACTGCCGGCGTGTGTGGCGCAGCGAACAGAGCCATCGCGGCACCTGCAACACACTGCACTGACTGCCTGGCCGCGCGTCCTTGCCGCGTAACGCCCCCCTCCCCAGGAGCACGCCTTGACTGGATCCGCCCCCGATCCGATCGCCAACTCGCTCATCGCGGGACTTCCACGCAACGAGCAGCGCAGGCTGCTGGCCGAGTGCGAGCCCAGCGAACTGGCCTTCGGTGTCACGCTTTTCCGGCCCGGCGAACCCCTGCGTGACGCGATCTTCCCGCTTACGGCCTGCGTGTCCCTGGCGGCATCGGTCGGCGGGCACCCGCCGCTGGACATGGTGCTGGTCGGCCGTGAAGGCATGCTGGGCCTTTCGCTGGTGCTGGGCATCGGCAGCGACGCGCCCCTGCTGGGCATCGTGAAGTGTCCGGGCAGCGTGCTGCGCATACCCGTCGCCCGGCTGCGTCGCGAGCTTCCGCGCAGCCCCGGCCTGGCGCGGGCGATGCAGCGCCAGCTATTCGAATTGCTGGGGCAGCTGGCGCGGACCGCCGCCTGCACCAGCTTCCATGAAGTCCAGGCGCGGCTGGCGCGCTGGCTGCTGATGACCCACGACCGCGCCCACGCCGATCATTTCCACCTCACCCACGAACTGCTGGCCGACATGCTGGGCGTGCAGCGCAGCGCCGTGACCATCGCCGCCGGCGCGATGCAGAAGGCCCAGGTGATCAGCTATTCGCGCGGAGAGATCCAGATCCTGGACCGCGCCGGCCTCGAAGCGATGTCCTGCGAGTGTTACCACGCCTCGATGGCGGCCGTGCCCCTGGCTCTGGCCGCGGTTCGCAACCGGGACTGAACATGCGCCGCCCGCGCAGTCCCGGTTGGGTCGCGATTACGCCAGCGGGGTCTTTAATGGAAGCTCCCCCCACCTGGAAACCGCCATGGCCCTGCTTCGATTGCGTTTGACCGCCAGCAACGACGACGCGGCCGCCCTGATGAGCCGCATCGCGTCCCAGGAAGGCATCGAGTCGGTGGAAGAAGCCGCCGACCTGATGCCACACATGGACGATCCGGATTCGAGTTCGGCCGGTTTGTCCGACAACATCGGGCCCGGCACCCATCTGGTGCTGGTCCAAGCGACCGACGAGGACAGCGCCCGGCGCGCCTTCGAAGTGGCCAGGGAAAGCGCGCGCGACATGGGCATTGCCCTGGAAAACGCCGAAGAAACCGACTAGCGGGCTGGCCCCGACCGACCCCGGGCGTTCACCGCCAAGGGTCGGTGCAGGCAGTTCATGCAAGCCGCACTGAATGGACGCGCTGGGGCTGCCCGAAGCCCTTGAGTTCGACGAAACCCAGGTCCTGGAGCTGCACGGACTTGCCCGCGCAAAGCTCCGCGATGGCGTTCGACACCAGCGCCTGGCCCGGCTCGGCCGAGGCGCAGATCCGGGCGGCCAGCTGCACCGTGGAACCGAACAGGTCGTTGCCCTGCTCGACCGGTTCGCCCGCGGCAGCGCCGATGCGAACGCTCACCGGATACGGCGCGTCGGCGGAGCGCCGGGCAAGCACCTCGTGCACCTGCTCCGAGAACCGGATCGCCGCCACCGCGGAATGGAAGCAGGCCATGATGCCGTCGCCGGTGTGCTTGATCTCGCGTCCACCCAGGGCGGCCAGCGCCTCGCGCACCACGTCGTCGTGCAATCGCAGCACGGCCATCGCTGCCTCGTCGCCCAGGCGCTGGGTCATTTCCGTGGAACCGACGATGTCGGTGAATACGATGCTGCGGATGGCGTTGTCGCGCGGGCCGTTCACCACCGGCGATGCCTGTACTTCACCGGCCGCATTGGCCTGGGCGGCGCCCATGAACCCGTCGAGCATGTCGGGGTCGACCTCGATGACCTTCTCGGCGACGAAACCATGGGCCTCGCGATGCACGGCCATCGCCGCCTCGGGCGTCGGCGCATGCACCAGGCAGAAGGCCTTGCAGCGGTGTTCGTTGATCCAGTACTTGAGGTAGTTGACGCCGTGTTTGGCCTGCGCCTCGACGTCGGCGGCGTGCGCCTTCGCCAAGGCTTCCGGGGTGACCCCGTCGATGGTGTGGATGTCCATGTACAGCGGCATGGCGGGGCTCCGGGACGGGTTCAGGGAAAACAGCCTCGGTTCTAGCACCCGCCCTTTGCCCCGGCAAGGCGACGCTGCCGGATCGGCGGGTCTTGCCGCGCCGAGGCGCAGCCGCCCGCCCCGTTCACCACTGCCCGGTATTGGGCATCGACAGCCAGGGCTCGGCTTTTTCCAGTGCATCGCCCTTTTGCAGCAGCTCGATCGAAATCTGGTCGGGCGAGCGCACGAAGGCCATGCGGCCGTCGCGCGGCGGCCGGTTGATGGTGACGCCATGGGACTGGAGGCGTTCGCAGGCGGCGTAGATGTCGTCCACCTCGAAGGCCAGGTGGCCGAAGTTGCGGGCACCGCCGTAGTCTTCGGTGTCGTAGTTGTAGGTCAGCTCGACCTCGGAATCCGGGTTGGCCGGCGCCGCCAGGTAGACCAGCGTGAAGCGGCCCTCGGGATAGTCCCGGCGGCGCGTTTCCACCAGGCCCAGGGCGTCGCGGTAAAAGGCCAGCGAAGCGTCCAGGTCGCGCACGCGCACCATGGCATGAAGGTACTTCATCGGCGCAGTGCCTCCTCGAGTTCGGGGTCGTCCAGGAACAGGTCGGGCAGCAGCGGCATCGACGGGTCGACGGCGTAGTGGCTGAAATCGGTGACGCCGCTGTCGCGCAGCACGGATTCGTCGATCAGGAACTGGCCGTGGAAGCGCCAGGAGTCCCGGCACAGGACCGCATGGGCGGCATCGGCCATGATTTCCGGCGTGCGGCACCTGGCCGGCTCGGTGCCCGGGATCATCTTCAGTGCGTCGGTGGCGATCACCGTGCGCGGCCACAGCGCATTGACCGCGACGCCGCGTGGGCCGAATTCAGCCGCCAGGCCCAGGGTGACGAAGCTCATGCCCATCTTGGCGAGCGTGTAGGCCGCGTGCGGGCCCCACCATTTCGGGTCCAGGTTCGGCGGCGGCGCCAGGGTCAGGATGTGCGGGTTGGCGGACTGCAGCAGGTGCGGCAGGCAGGCCTGGCTGCACAGGAAGCTGCCGCGGGCGTTGACCTGCTGCATCAGGTCGAAGCGTTTCATCGGCGTTTCCAGCGCGCCGGCCAGCCAGATCGCGCTGGCGTTGTTGACCAGGATGTCGATGCCGCCGAAACGCTCGACCGTGGCCGCCACGGCCGCCTTCACCTGGTCCTCTTCGCGGATGTCGCACTGCAGCGCCAGGCCCTGGCCGCCTTCGGCGTCGACGGCGGCGGCGGCGCTGTGGATGGTTCCCGGAAGCTTGGGATTGGGCACCGAGGACTTGGCCGCGATGGCCACGTTGGCGCCGTCGCGGGCCGCACGCAGGGCGATGGCCAGGCCGATGCCCCGGGAGGCGCCGGTGATGAAAAGGGTCTTGCCTCGCAGATTGGACATGCACGACTCCTGAACTTTGGTCGCAGTGTAAACCGGGCTCCGCCGGAGGCGGCTTATAATCGCGCCCCATGGATTCCGCCCGCCTGGACGCCCTCGTCACATGGATCGGTGAAAACCCGATCCTGGCGGGCATCGTCATCTTCCTCATCGCCTTTGGCGATGCCCTGGTCATCGTCGGCGTGGCCATCCCGGCCGTGCCCCTGCTGTTCGCGGTCGGCACCCTCGTGGGCCTGGGCCACGTGGACGGCGCCTACGCGCTGGCCTGCGCGACCCTGGGCGCCTTCGCCGGCGACGCGATCAGCTTCTGGGTCGGGCATCGCTTCGGGCCACAGCTGCGCCAGCGCTGGCCCTTCTACAAGCACCCGCAGTGGCTTGAACGCGGTGAAATCACCTTCCGCCGCCACGGCATGATGTCGATCATCATGGCCCGCTACATCGGCGCCATCCGGCCCTTCGTGCCGGCCATCGCCGGCATGCTGAAGATGAAACTGCGCCAGTACGTGCCGGCCAGCGCCATCGCCGCGCTGGTGTGGTCGGCCACCTTCCTGGCGCCGGGCTGGCTGTTCGGCACCTCGCTCGACCTGGTCGCCGCGGTGGCGGGGCGGCTGGCGATCGTGCTGGGCGTGGTGCTGGTGCTGGTCGCCGGCATCTGGGCGGCGGTGTTCTACCTG
Source organism: uncultured Arenimonas sp. (assembly GCA_964643705.1). Lineage (GTDB taxonomy): Bacteria > Pseudomonadota > Gammaproteobacteria > Xanthomonadales > Xanthomonadaceae > Arenimonas. Next base: position 16,686 of record CAZXTV010000007.1, read on the forward strand.
TGGCGCTGGCTGGGCGCGCACACCACCGGCATGCTCGAGCGCGCCCTGGCGTGGTCGCACAAACACCCGGTGCTGGGCCGCTATTCCGAGGCCCTGATCGACCCCAACCGGCCCGAATCGGCGTCGCTGCTGCTGCTGGCCGTGGCGCTGGGCGTGGCGGGCTGGGGCTTTTTCTCCATCCTGATCTCGGTCGGCGGCGGCAGCGCGCCGTCCGACCTGGACCTGACCGTGCACCACCTGATGTTCGGCCTGCGCAACCCGCTCGCCGACGTACCCATGGCTTTCCTGGCCACCCTGGGCGACGCGGTGGTGCTGGCGCCGCCGGTGGTGGGCGTCTTCGCCTGGTTGCTGTGGCGGCGCCGCCACATCGCCGCCTGGCACTGGCTGGCCGCGCCGGGTTTCGCCCTGGTGCTGACCTGGTTGCTCGGTTACCTGCTGCACATGCCCAAGCCACCGGCTTCGACCCTGGTGCCGGGCTTCAGCTTCCCCTCGGCCTCGGTGACGATGGCGACGGTGGTCTATGGCTTCTTCGCGGTGCTGATCGCCCGCGAACTGCCGGGCCGCAACCGGGCCTGGCCCTACGTGGTGGCGGCGCTGGTGGTCGGCCTGCTGGGCTTCTCGCGCCTGTACCTGGGCGCCCACTGGCTGAGCGACGTGCTGGCCGGCATCCTGCTGGGCATGCTCTGGATCGCCGTGCTGGGCATTGCCTACCGGCGCCGCGTGGTGCGTTCGTTCTGGGTGCGGCCGATCGCGACGGTGTTCTTCGTCGCGGTGCTGGGCGTGGCGGCCTGGCACGGCAGCCGCCAGGCCGACGACATCCTGGTGAAGTTCGACCCGCCCCACACCCCTGCCCCGCTGGCCGCCGACGCCTGGTGGCGCGGTGACTGGCAGGCCGGCCTGCCGGCCCGCCGCAACGAGCTGCACGGCCGCGACGCCTGGCCGCTGAACGTGCAGGTGGCCGGCCCGGTCGAGGGGCTGCGCACGCGACTGCTGCTGGCCGGCTGGCGCGACTACCGCGTCGGCGGCTGGTACGGCCTGTTGCAGACCCTGGACAAGGACGCCACGCCGCGGGACCTGCCGGTGCTGGCGGCCACCCACAACGGCCGGGCGGAAGTGCTGGTGATGGTGCGCAGCGGCCCGGAGGACGGCCGCATGCAGGTGCTGCGGCTGTGGACCAGCCCGGTCGTGCTGCAGCCCGGCGACCAGCCGCTGTGGATCGGCACGGTGCACACGCTGGAGTTCACGCGCCGGCTGGATTTCTTCAGCTACTGGCGGGCGCTGCCCGGCGAGGAAAGCCTGCTCGGCCCGCTGCGCGAGGACGCCGGCGACATGGAATCGGAACTGGACGTACGCCGCGACGACGGCCTGCCGGTGCTGCGCCTGCGGCCACCCGCCAACGGCTGACTTATTCGGGCTGGAAGTCCGGCAGCCGTTCGACCAGCCGCTGCAGGCGTTCGTGCGGATCAGCCAGCTGCAGCAGCGCCAGGCGCTCGGTGGCTTCCAGCGGCAGCCATTCGGCCAGGCGCCAGCCCACCCAGGCTGCGTCGGCCAGGTCGCCCTTGCCCGGGCCTTCGTGGTCGAGGCCGGCCTTGTCCATGATGCGCGCCAGCAGCACCGACAGCAGCGCGTGTTCGTCGCGCAGGGTTTGCGGCGGCGGCTCCCCGAGCCACTGCACGTCGCCCAGCACCAGGCCGTCGTCGCGCACGCGGGTGCGTTCGACGTGGAAACGCCGGCGGCCTTCGACGGTGAGGCCAAGCAGGCCGTCGTCGGTCATTGAAAAATCCACGATCACCGCCTCGGTGCCGTGCGCCGCCGGCGTGGCGGCCTCGCCGACTTCCCGGCCGGCCAGGATCAGGCAGATGCCGAAACCTTCGCCGCTGCGCCCGCAGCGTTTGACCAGGTCGAGGTAACGCGGCTCGAAGATGCGCAGCGACACCCGCCCACCCGGAAACAGCACGGTGCCAAGGGGGAACAGCGGCAGTTCGGCAACAGCCACGATCAGCCGTCCAGCGGGGCCAGGAAGCGACGCGGCGCGCCGTCGAAGCCGCCGTTGGACATGAACACCACGTGGTCGCCGGCGCGGCAGCGTCGGCCAAGGGCAGCGAGCAATGCATCCACGTCGGCCACGGTTTCGCCTTCGCCGCGCAGTGCGGATACCACCTTGCCGCCGTCCCAGGCCAGCTCGGGCCGGTGCAGGAAGACCACGGCGTCG